>NZ_BADB01000380.1:0-29584 GCF_000333415.1 Microbacterium sp. B24
GAGCAGCAGACCCCCACCTGCTCTGCCCCTGCCACCAGTCGCAGTTCGACGTGACCCACGGTGCCGCGGTGATCTTCGGACCGGCCGCTCGTCCGCTGCCGCAGCTGCCGATCACTGTTGACTCCGAGGGGTACCTGATCGCGCAGAGCGACTTCACCGAACCCGTCGGCCCGAGCTTCTGGGAGCGCCATTGAGCACCGCGACTGTCACCGAGACAGGCCCTGACACCACGCCTCAGACCTCCCGCGACGAGAAGCCGCTGGGCGGCCGCTTCGTCGCCGGCGCGGCGAACTACCTCGACGAGCGCACCAGCATCTCCGGTCTGGTCAAGGAGCTCGGTCGCAAGATCTTCCCGGACCACTGGTCCTTCATGCTCGGCGAGATCGCGCTGTGGAGTTTCGTCGTCGTCCTGCTGTCGGGAACGTTCCTGACGTTCTTCTTCCAGGCATCCATGGTCGAAACGCACTACGACGGGGCGTTCGTCCCGCTGCGCGGCGTCGAGATGTCTGCGGCTCTCGACTCGGCACTGCGCCTGTCGTTCCACATCCGCGGCGGCCTGCTGGTGCGTCAGATCCACCACTGGGCTGCGCTGGTGTTCGTTGCCGGCATCGGCGTGCACATGCTCCGCGTGTTCTTCACGGGTGCGTTCCGCAAGCCGCGCGAGCTCAACTGGGTGATCGGCTTCATCCTCTTCATCCTCGCCATGGCCGAAGGCTTCACCGGCTACTCGCTGCCGGACGACCTGCTCTCGGGCAATGGCCTGCGCATCATCGACGGCATGGTCAAGGGCATTCCGGTGATCGGAACGTGGACCTCCTTCCTGCTGTTCGGCGGCGAGTTCCCCGGGACTCAGATCGTCGGGCGCCTTTACACGCTGCACATCCTGCTGCTGCCGGCCATCCTGGTGGCGCTGCTCGCCGTGCACCTCATGCTCATGATCGTGAACAAGCACACCCAGTTCGCCGGTCCCGGCCGCACGAACAGCAATGTCGTGGGCTTCCCCATGGTCCCGGTCTACATGTCGAAGATGGGCGGCTTCTTCTTCATCACGTTCGGCGTGATCGTCCTGATCGCCTCCCTGTTCACGATCAACCCGATCTGGAACTACGGTCCGTACGACCCGTCGCCGGTCTCGGCCGGTACGCAGCCCGACTGGTACATCGGGTTCGCCGACGGAGCGCTGCGTCTGGTGCCGCCGCACCTCGAGTTCGTCCTGTGGGACCGCACGTGGTCGTTCAACATCCTCATCCCGCTGACGGCTCTGGGCCTGTTCATCGTGATCGTGATGCTGTACCCGTTCATCGAGGCCTGGATCACGGGCGACAAGCGCGAGCACCACATCGCCCAGCGTCCGCGCAACGCCGCGACGCGCACCGCGATCGGTGCCGCCGGTGTGACGTTCTACGCGGTGCTGTGGGCCGCGGCATCCTCGGACATCATCGCCACCCACTTCTGGCTCACGATGGAAGGCGTCATCCACACGCTGCAGGCGCTGTTGTTCGTCGGACCGGTTCTCGCGTACTTCATCACGAAGCGTCTGTGCATCGCGCTCCAGAAGAAGGACCGCGAGATCGCCCTGCACGGCTCGCCGACGGCGTGATCGTGATCGGCGTGTGCACGGTGATCGTGACGGGCGTGGGGATGCGCGGCGCGATCTCGCGGCACATCAGCAACAGATGGGCCGAGGCCTCCCGCGCCGCAGCGGCCGCCTCGTCGAAACCTCGCTGCACGCGGCGGCGGGTGAGCACCGCGTCGTCGGCGGCTCCCACCAGCTCGCGCGCGATCACCGCACTGTGCTCGCGTGCCGCCTGTTCGTCGCGCGGGTCGACCGCGATCCACTCGCCGGGCAGCCGGAAGCGCAGCTGCGGCGTCGTGTCGACGCTCACCGCTGTGCGATGCGGCTGACGTCCGCGGCGCTGAGGTCGAGGATATTCTCGACGCCTTTGCCCGCCCCGAGGATCTCGGAGACGCTGCCCATGACGTAGGCACTGTCGGTGATGGTCGCCGTCAGGGGATCGGAGAAGTCGCCCGGCGAACCCTGCACGGCGAGGAGCGTGAGGGGCTGACCGCCCAGGTCGCGATCATCGACGGCGAACGCGGCGACGGCGCGCACGTCGTCGGCGACCGCGGCGGCCGAGGCGTCGCGGACGAAAAGTCGGATGACGATCTTGTTGACCCAGGGGGCACCGGGATGCTGCACCTCGACCATCGCGCCGTTGATGCCCGACGCCTGCGTCAGCCGCTCGGAAACCGCGTTCTCATTCATCCCGCTACATCCCGTCAGTGTCAAGATCATGGCCAGGGCGATGGTCGCCCCGACTCCGGCGCGGCGCAGCTCAGCCACGGCTGTAGACCATCTCATACACCTCTTCGTGCGTGTTCTTCAGATCGTCGGCGAAGAAGATCTCGTCGCCCGGCCGCACCTCGGGAACCAGGTCGTCGGCGAGCTCACCGTACATGTTCGCATCGTGGATGCGGATGTCGACGGGGTGGTAGGTCTGCCAGTTCGGCCCCGGCACGTCGTTGGGTCCGTAGCCGACGAACTCCAGCGTATGCACGGGGTCCCAACGGTTGTTGACCTGCGTCACCCGCACCGACGGGTCGATCTCGCCGGCGTGCTTGTCGATGGCAGAGCCGGCCGTCACGACCGACTGCACGCGGCCGGACAGGCGCGGATCGGTGGCCAGGTCGCCCGCCATCATGCCGCCCAGGCTCCACCCGGTGAGCATGATCGGCGCGTCGCTGTCGAGCGCGCCCGACGACTCGAGTGCGTCCCACACGGCCTTCTTGTACTGCGTCTCCAGGCCGGGGAACAGGGCGAGCATGGCGTCTGCGGAGAGGTCGTTGAGAGCGCCGTCGCCGTTCATCGGCGACCAGTTCTGGGTACTCGGCAGCTGCACGCGGTAGCCGATGACGTTGCCCGCGGCATCCGTGATGGCGACGACACGGATGACCGTGCGCTGGTCACCACCGGCGACATCCTGACGGCCGACCTCCTCGAAGAGGTCGCCGTAGTCCTGGGACGTGTACTGGTCGGTCGTGGTGGCGTCGTCCGCATCGGAGGGGTACTTCTTCTTCGGCTTCAGCTCCTCGCCGGGCGCGGGGCTGCGGCGAATCGGCGTGCCGAGGCCATCGCGGATGAGGAAGGTGAGCAGTATGGCGCCGACGAGGAGGGCGGCGAGGATGCCGAGGGCCACCCACCCGATGATGGCGGCGATCGCCGAGAGCACCGCGATCACGATGATGATGACGACGATGATGACGACGATGGCGACGAGGATCGCGAGCAACTCCCCGAGGACTTCGAGGATGCCCTTGAGCACGTTCGCCGCCCACTCGCCGATCCATCCGGCGGCACCGTCCCAGAACTGGTTCCAGTTGTCGAACGCCGAATCGCTGTCGCCCTCGATGGCGGTCTCGATCTGGCTGATGGCGACGTCGGCGATGGCGCGCAGGCGCTCGCGCGCCCGGTACAGCTGCTGGCGGGCGTCCTGTACCTGCGAGGCCGCGTTCGACTGCGCCTGCCGCATCCGGCGCAGGTCGGCTTCGATCTCGTCGATCTGGGGTTGCGGGGCCTCGACCGCCTCGGCACGCAGCAGGTCGCCTTCGCGGCGGGAGATGTCGTTCGGGATCGTCGCGGACTTCTGCTCGTAGTACTCCGCGGTGGCGATCGCGGCTGTCGCATCCTGCTGGATGGGGCGCAGGTCGGCCGCGTACGTCTGCAACGCCTGACCCGTGTTGCGATAGCGGGCTCGCGCCCGGCTGAGGGAGCGGGCGACCTCGGATGCCGTCTCGGCGAGGGCCTCGGTGGATCGCGAGGCCTGCCCCTCGATGAGTCCGCGCAGGGACGCGGTGGCCTTCTCGATCGCGGCGGCGGCCGTCACGAGGTCGGCGGCGCGCGGGTCGAGCTGATCGGGCTTGCCGAGGAGGATGTCTTCGAATTCGACGGAGATGGCGCTCATCAGCCCTCCCCCTCTCCGTCGTTGTGGGTCTCGGGCGCGGCCTCCTGGGCCTGACGTGCCAGTTCGGCATCGACCTCGGTCATGCTGTCGACGATCGCATCGATGCCGTCGCGCAGGAACTGGAGCTTCTCGGTGAGCTTTCCCCGGTTGTAGTCCCAGTTGTCCGCGAAGTCGCGGACCTTTCCGGCCAACCGGTCCTCACCGGTGAGTCCGGCGAGGTCGCCGCCGACGGTGCCGGCCGACTCGAAGGTCGACAGCGCGTCGTCGACGCGGGTGCGCGCCGTGCGCAACGCATCGAAGTCGAGCTGAAGGTCAGTCATCTTCTTCTCCCGAGGTTCGCGAGGCCCGCCACCCGCGGTGTCCGGGTGACGGAAGCGGGTGGAAGGCCTCGTGAACCTGCGGGGCGCGCGAGCGCCCCGCAGGTCGACATCACTGACCGAGCTGGCTGGCGAGCTGCTCGTCGGTGGACTGCAGGGCCTGGGCGGCCTTCTCGAGGAAGGAGGCCATGCCCTCGATGCCCTGGACCGTCTTGGTCGCACCGGTGGTGAACTCGGTGTACGAGGCGTCGAAAGCGCCCGAGGCGCGGCTCGTGGTGAAGCCGTCCTGGACGAGCTGAGCGACCAGCTGACGCAGGCGCTGCAGGTTCGCCTCGAGCTCGTTCTGTCCGTCACGCAGGCGCGAGGCGGCCGAGTTCATCTGGTCGTAGGTGACATTCAGATTGGCCATGAGGGCCCCTTTCATCTGGCCCGGCCGGTGTGCCGGGAGGTCTTGTTGTTTCGAAGATAGGCGGCGTCGCGGCCCGTGACCATGGGGAGAACTCCCCATGAGCGCCCACGCGCCCGGCCCACCGCGGTCATGTCTGCGCCGCCGAGGAGGCGAGGGCGCCCGACTCGACGCCGACCGGGACGTCCCCGGCCACCAGCGGGAACTGGATGCGCACGGTCTTGCCACGATGAGCCAAGATTCCGCGTCCCACCGGGAGCTCGCCCCGCACCAACCGGGGGAACGGCGTCTTGAGGACGACCTCGCCGTCGATCGTCTCCGGCTGCAGCACGACGCCGCGCCGCGCGGCCTTGATCTCGCCGAGCAGCCCGAAATTCGTGGTCCACTCGCTCATCTCCCCGACGACCACGAAGAACACCTCACCGCGACCGGCGCGTTTGACGAGCGTGGAGAGATTCATCTCGATGATCGACGTGGCGAACTCTCCGATGCCCTCCAGCACGACCAGCGGCACGGGTCCGCCCGCCTGGGCGCGGTCGGCCGCCTCATCGACGGCGCCGAGCACCGCCATGGCCGCCGAGGGAGACTCGGCGGTCGCGGTCCACGCGACGACGTCCTGCACGGGCGATCGACGGTCGCCGATGTAGAACGCGGGCGTGTCGGGCCGCGCGCGCAGCGTTTGCCGCGCGATTGCGGCGGCGGCGGTGGAGCGGCCCGCGCCGGGCGAGCCGGCGACGATGAACGTCCCGCTCGCCTCGATCCCGTACGGGCCGAGGTCGAGATCGGACAGACCGATGGCGACGCCCGCCGCGGTCGTCGCCGGCAGGTCGTCCGCACCGTACTCGACGGGCAGTGCGCGGATGCCGGGAGCGGGCGTCGTGCCGCGTCGCGTCATCGCTTCGGCCATCCGATCGATCGCGAGCGACTGGTCCTTCGTGCTCGACGTGCCGCCGATCACGGCGATCTGCGCCTCGTGGTCGTCGACGATCGCCCGACCGGGCGCCGCATCGGGGCCGAGGATGTCGCGCGGCATCCCGAGGAGCGCATAGCCGTCTTCGTCGGCCATCCGCAGCACGATGCGGCGTTGGATCATCGCCTGCAAAGAGGTGGGCACGCTCTGGCCGCGGTCGGCGGTGAGGGCCACGTGGATGCCGAGCCCGCGACCGTCGGTGAGCACCTGCTGGAACGCGCGGTAGGCCTCGGCCCGACCGGGCACACCCTCGAACGCGGAACGGAACGCGGGGAAGCCGTCGACGAGCAGGAGGATGCGCGGCTCGTCGGGGCGGCCGGCGAGAGAACGGTACTCGGTGAGCGTGGAGGCGCCCGCCGCCGCATACGCGTCACCGCGACGGTCGAGCTCGCTGCGGAGCGTGGCGAACAGGCGATCGATGCGTTCCGTGTCGTCGCCGGAGATGACGGCGCCCACGTGCGGCAGCGACTCGAGCATGCGCAGGCCCCCGGTCGCGGCATCCAATCCGTAGACGTGGACGGGGCCGCCGCGCGGGGTGATCCCCGCCGACACGGCGAGCGTGCGCAGGGTCACGGACTTTCCCGAGCCGCCGGTGCCGAAGATCGCAAGGTGGCCCTCGGTGTCGGGCTCGAAGAAGAAGGGCACCTGGTCCTGGCGCTCGGGCACATCCACGACGCCGAGCACCAGCCGGGCGTCGGTGCGCTGGTGCAGCTTGGTCTGGTCGAAAGTGGTGGCCAGCTCGTCGAGCCACGGCCGACGCGGCGGCGCGATGCGGGCGAGCTGCGCGGCGTCGCCGAAGCGCGCCACGAGCAGCTGCTGATCGTTGGGGCCGAGATCCTCGGTCTCGGCGGGCGCCTCGATGGCGGCCTTCTCCCACACCGGCGCGTCGCCGAGCAGGAACGGACGCACCTCGACGGCGGGTTCGGCTTCGGCCCGCAGGCTCCACCCGCCCGAGTAGGCCGACTGGAAGAGGTTCATGCGGCCCGGACCGGTCTTTGCGATGCCGCGTCCCGGGATGCCGGGATCGAACAGTGCCGCCTCCTTCGAGCCGATGACGTCGTCGGAGTCGGTCTCGTCGGCCATGCGCAGCGCGACGCGGAGGTTGGTGTTGGCGCGCAGGTTGTCCTTGATGACACCGGCGGGGCGCTGCGTCGCCATGATGAGGTGGATGCCGAGCGAGCGCCCACGTTGGGCGATGTCGACGACGCCGTCGACGAACTCGGGCACCTCCTTGGCGAGTGCGGCGAACTCGTCGATGACGAGGACGAGTGCGGGGGGAGCGTCGGGGTCGGCGGCCTTCTCGAGCTCGAGGAGGTCCTTCGCCTTCTTGCGGTTGAACAGGTGCTCGCGGTGATGCAGTTCGGCGCGGAGGCTCGTCAGCGCCCGGCGGACCAGATGGGGGCTGAGGTCGGTCACGAGGCCCACGCAGTGGGGCAGGCTGACGCAGTCGGCGAAGGCCGAGCCGCCCTTGTAGTCGACGAACAGGAACGTCACGCGCTCGGGGCTGTACTCGGCGGCCATGCCGAGCACCCAGGCCTGCAGGAACTCGCTCTTGCCCGAGCCGGTCGTGCCGCCGACGAGGGCGTGCGGACCCTGCTGGCGCAGATCGAGGTGCAGAGCGCCCTGCGCGCCCTGTCCGACGAGGGCACGAAGCTTGGGCTGGTAGCCCGCGCCGGAGCGCGTCGCACGGATCGACGCATTCTGCGTCCACCGGTCGATGACGGCGTCGGCGCTGGTCGCCATGTCCGACCCCAGCAGCTGCAGCAGGGGGATGGTGCGCGGCACGTCCCCGGCGTCCTCCGCGACATCGCCGATGTCGGTGATGCGGGCCAGGGCCCGGGCCACGACGCCGAAGCGCGCGGCATCCAACGCCTCCACGCGCAGCGGCGCGATGACGGTGCCGAGGCGCACGAAGTTGGCGCTCGCCTCCCCGTCGGCGGGAAGCTCGACCCACGTGCGGCAGGCGGCGGGCAGGTCGGACACGCGCGAGGTCGCCCACACCGGGATGACACCGCTGCCGGCGGCACGCTCACTCAGCTGGATGAGTCGCCCCCGGTCGACGGGCGCGTCGGGCGTGATGATCACGACGTATGCCGGAAGCGGCATCTCTTCCTCGCGACCCCGCGACTCGCCGACCTCGGCGCCCGCGGCGGTCGCGGCATCCGTCGCCTTGAGCGCCCGCAGACGCCGCAGCTGCTTCGTGCGGGTGTCGACCAACTCCTCCAGCTCGGCCAGCAGGCGCGACGCGGTCGCCGCGTTGTCGGCGATGGGGGCCGTGCCGAGGGCGTCCTCGGCGGCCCACGTGTGCGGCAGCCACTTGAGGTCGGCAAGCGCCGCACGGGTGGCCGGGCCGACGAAGGCGACGATGTGGACGTCGGACGGCGCGTGCAGCCCGGCCGTCTGGGCCAGCAGCGCCCGCGCCGTGTCGCCGACGCGCGCCGTCGAGCCGGCGATGCCGATCGCGCCGGCCTCGGCCAGCGACTCGAGGATCGGCACGTCGTCGACCTCGCGGAACGCGTCGACGACCTCGTCGAGGCGGTCGACGTACGACGGGATCGCCGCGTCGCGCTTCGTCGACTCGGCGACGGAGTTGCGGCTCGGGGCGGTGCCGTCGCCGAGACGGACGTGCAGGAACGACCAGTGCTCGGGCCGGCGCGTCCACACCAGGGGCCCGGCGGCGAGCGCGTCGGCGCAGATGGGATCGAGCTCGGGGACCTCGCCGCGGCGGACGCGGCGCTCGGTCTCGCGCTCCTGCTCGAGGCGGGTGGACAGGCGGGTGAGCTGCTGCTCGAAGCGGTCCTTGTCGCGCTGCAGCTGCGCGCGGCCTTGCAGGCGCGTCGTCAGCCAGGTGCCGAGCATGAGAAGCGGGGATGCCGCGACGAACACGAGCGCCATCGGATTCTTCATGACGAAGAAGAGCACGACGCCCATGATCACCGGGGCGATCATCGCCAGCCACGGGAACATCTGCGGAGCGGGCGGTGCCGGCAGGTCGGTGCCGGGCAGCTCCTCGCCGAGGTAGCGCGCCTCCACCCGCGGCGAGCGCACGAACGGCACCTGCCGCCACGTGGAGGGCGCCGCCGTGGCGTCGGCGGGGGCCGCCGTGATGCGCAGGCGCGTGTCGCCCAACACGGCGTCGATCTGGCCGTCGGCGGCCGTGAGGTAGGTGACCGGCGCCCCGTCGACGAGGATGCCGTTGGCGGAGTTCAGGTCGACGAGCTCGGCCCGGCCCTGCCCGACCTCCAGCCGCGCGTGCCGCTTGGAGACGAGCGGGTCGTCGAGCACGATGTCGCACTGGGGGTCTCGTCCGATGATGACCACCCCGCGCTGCAGCGGGATCGTGGTGCCGGCACCGGCACCCGAGGCGATCTCGACGTCGCCGAGCTTCTGCGGAGGCTGATAGCCGGTCGGCACGATGCGCACGGCCGAGCCCGCACCCAGCTGGACGTGCGAGACGGATGCCGCGGCATCCAGCACCTCTCCCGGGCCCGGAGCGATCGTGCCGAACGCCTCGAGCGTCACCTCGTCGCCCGCCGCCGCCCCGCCGCCGCGCGGATCGAGCTCGGCGATGGTGCGTGCGAGGTCGCCGACGGTCGCATCGGCATCGGCGTTGATGACGAGGTCTTCCGGCTCGCCTCCGGGGCGGACCAGCGTGGTGCGCAGCTTCATCCCTGTTCCTTCCTGCGCGGTGCGTCATCGGCGGCGTCGCGATCGTACGCCGCCGGGTCGTCCAGCATGGCGAGGTCCTCTCGCACCACCAGTCGCGAGGCGACGGCGTGCTCCACCAGGCGCACGCGGCGGTTCGTGGCCGAACTGGTCACGCCGCCGCGCAGGCCCGGCACGCCCTGACGGTCGAGCTTGTCGCAGACGTTGTCGAGCTTGCGATTGAAGCGGGTGATGCTCCAGCCCAGGCGCTGCGCCGCAGCGGCCGAGCTGGGCAGCTCACTCATCCCGGTGCCCTCGCGCCGCAGCACCGGCTCGGCCAGAGCGAGGATCAACAGCTTCTGGCTCGGTGTGAGGGGAACGGCGCCGATCGTCGACTCCCCGTCGAAGACGCTCTCGGGCGCCGTCTCGCGGAAAGCCGGCTGCGCCGTGTGCACGGACAGCTCGTAGGTGGTGGGACCGGCGCTGAAGACGACCGTGGTCACTCCGAACACGATCGGCAGGCGGGCGCCCGGGGCGAGTTGGGCCTGCACCCGCCCCTCCGTGTCGGTGACGGTGGCCGACAGGCGCGAACCGATGTTGACCAGCCACCACAGCCCGGCGGACTGCTCGATCGAGAGGAAGTGGCGGTGCAGGAACCGGTTGTCGTCGATCGCGAGATCGCCCTCCCGGCCGATCGTGAACCGTGTGCCCGACGGCACCGTGATGTACTCGCCCGCGAACTCCACCGTGATGTCGCTGCTCGCGGCATCCGCTGCGGCCTCGTCGAGGGGCGGAACCGTGTCGTGAATGTCGGTCATGGGACGCACTTCCGCATCTCGGTGCTCGCCACGCCGCTCTTGCGGACAAGAGTGACCGCGACGCAGGTGGTGCCCGCGGCATCCACGGGAAGGGACACCGTGGTCTCGGTGACCTTGCGGACGTCGCCGTTGCCGGCCAGCGTGTACGCGTACCAGAGGTAGCCGTCGCCGTCCTTCGGGTCGGGGTTGGTCCAGGTGAAGACGACGTTGCCGCCCTCGATCCGGCCGGCGAGCTGCGTCACCGCGGGAACGACGTCTTCGAACGGGTCCTGCGCGACGGCGGTCGTCGACGGCGTCGGAGACGCCTGGGGCTCGACGGCGGGCGCCAACAGGCTCGCACCGACGGCGACGGCCCCCACGACGGCGACGACGGCCGCGGCGATGCCGAGACCGATCCACAGACCGCGGCGGGACCGCGGTACCACCGGCTCGTCCGCGCCCGCGACGGCGTCGGCCTCCGGTGCGGTCGCCGTGCGTGCGGCCGCGGGATCGAGCGTGTGCGCCGTCACCGGCGCCCCGGCGGCGGGGCGGCGGATCGTCGAGGACGTATCGATGTCGACCTGCGGAGCGATCGAGACCGGACCGCGCAACAGCGTCGGCTCGGCCGTGTCGGCCGGGGCGGCGGAGGTGGATGCCGCGGGCAGGGTGCCCGTCGTCTCGGGCGCCCACGGGTTGTCCCTGTCACGGCGGCGGGTGGGGCCGGCGGCGGGGTTCGTGTTCGGTTCGATGCTGACGATGCCGCGGACCCGGGTGAGCTCGCCGTCGGCGTCGTCGTCGGCATCCTCGTGCGGGGCATCGTCGAGGATGTCGATCGGGGTGACCGAGTGGGCGAGTTCGATCTGCACGCGCTGCAGGGCACGGGCGAAGGCGAGGGCGGATTCGTACCGATCGCCCGGACGTTTGGCCATCGCGCGCTCGAGCACCAGTTGCAGCGAGGCAGGGGCGTCGGCCCGCGTCAGCGGCGGCACCGGCTGGGACTCGATGCGCTGGATGAGATCGGCGCCGCCGTTGCGGCCTCCGGGCTGCTCGAACGGCGAGCGCCCGGCCAGCAGCGTGTAGACGGTCGCGCCCAGCGCATAGACGTCGGTGGCGACCCCGGATCCCGGGGCGTCGCTGAACGCCTCCGGCGGCGACCACGGAATCGACATGCCCCCCGACGACTCCTCCGACTCCGCCGTCGTCGCGATGCCGAAATCGGTGAGCGCGGGGCGGTTGTACTCGGTGACGAGGATGTTGGCCGGCTTGATGTCGCGATGCAGGATGCCGGCGCGATGCGCGGTCTCGACGGCGGCCGCGACCTGCACACCCACCCGCAGCGCCTCGGCGACGGAGAACGCCGCCGTACGGGAGCGCACCTGCAGGTTGGGCCGCGAGCAGTACTCCATGACCAGGTAGGGCCGGCCGTCGTCGGACACGCCGGCCTGGTAGATCGTCACGATCGCCGGGTGTGTCGACAGCAGGGCCATGACGTTCGCCTCGGCGGTGAACTGCTCGGCCGAGCCCGAGGCCAAGCGGTCGGGCAGCATGACCTTCACCGCGACGCGGCGGCGGGGAAGCTGCTGCTCATAGAGATAGACGTCCGCGAACCCACCCGAGCCGAGCACGTCGACGTAGGTGAATCCGGGCAGGGCGGGCGGCGGTGCCGGCGGACGCTTGGCGGCGCTCACGGGAGGTCCTCGAAGGTCACGGTCACGTCATCGCCGAGATCGAGGACGTCACCGGTGACGACCATCGTCGGCTCGTTCGGGTGCAGCCGCACCGGTTCGCTGCCGCCGCGCAGCAACACGGTGCCGTTCGTCGTGTCGAGGTCGGTGACGAGCACGTGCTCGCCTTCCGCACGGATCTCGACGTGGCTGCGCGAGATGTCCTGATCGGGGCTGTCGACCGCGACCAACGTCGGCAGGTCGGCTCCCGTGGTGCGCGTCGATTTCGGGCGACGGCCGATGATCACCGGGCGTTCGAGCTCGACGACCCGACCGGTCGACAGCCGAATGCGCCCGCGAGCCGGCCGGCGGGCGGGAACGTTGTCGGTCGAATCGAACGCGGGTCGCTCGGCGCGCAGCGCCCGCATCTCGGCGACGGCGATCGTCGCACCGTCGTGGTCGCCGAGGTCGCCGTGATCATCGCGTGGCGCGGGCTCGCGCTCCGGCGACGCGGGCTCGGCGGAGGCGGTTTCGACGTCGTCGGGGTGCGCGTCCTCGGGGTCCGCGACGACGATGGCGGCGGCCGAGACCGGACGTGCGACCGTCTCGCCCCAGAGGAGGTCGTATTCGTCGACCGGGGGCGCGGCGGCATCCTGAACGTCGGTCGCCTCGGGGATCAGCGTATCGGCCGAGGTGTCGGCAGCCGGCGCCGCGGGCTGCGGCTCGGCGTCCGGCGCGGGCTGCGATACGGGGGCGCTGCCGAACAGCCCTGGCGGCACCGAATCGATGAGCGATTCCGAGGAGACGGCGGATGCCGAGGTGACGCCGACGGCCGGTTCTTCCTCGGCATCCGACGATTCCTCGGCGTCAGACGGCGCGTCGGCCGGGGCCTCGGCCGGAGCCACCGCCGGGGCCGGAGCCGCGGCCGACGCGGAGGCCGCCGGCGGAACGGGAGAAACAGAGGGAGCGGAAGCAACGGATGCGGCGGCGAGGACGACCTCGACGAGATCGGCGCGCACCACTCCGGACTGCAGCGGCACGTCGGCCGCGGGTGCGTGCGTGCCCGGGTGCGGGGCGACACTCACACGCACGACGCCCGGGACGAAGCGCTCTGTCCAGGTCGCCACTCCCCGTCCCGACACGGCCTCGGGGTGGTCGCCCTCCACGACGACCTCGACGTCACCGCGCACGGCCACGCGCGCACCGCCCGCCTCCGCGATCGCGAGTGCGAACGGCGGGATCGCCGTGAGGGACGTACCGAACGCACCCGTGAGCGCCTCGAGAACGGCACCGATGCCCCCCGCACCCAGCCCGCGCCACACGCCGGCGGCCGTCGCGGCCGACACGGCCGGAGACAGCAGCACGACGGCGTCGCCGTCGGCCGCGAGCCACCAGGCGTCGGTCGTCGCGGCCGGCCGGTAGTCGATCCGCGTCTTCGTCATCGCATCCGTCATCACACATCACCTCTCGTGCCCGCGCGCGGTCGGGTGTCGCCGTCCGCTTCGGCTCGGCGCGCCCCTGCGGGTGCCGTGTCGTACACGTCGTCGAAGCCGGCGACGTGCACGGCATCCACGACCACCGCGGTGACGTTGTCGCGTCCGCCGTGCAGCAACGCCTCATGGATCAGTCGCGTCGCCGCGGCTTCGGGATCGCTCTCCTCGGCGAGGATGTCGCGCAGACGATCGGCCGGCACCTCGCCGGACAGGCCGTCGGAGCAGACCAGGATGCGATCGCCCGGCTCGGCCGGCACCATCCAGTAGTCAGCCTGCCCTTCGCTTCCGGCCCCGATCGCCCTCGTGATCTCATTGCGGCGGCTGTCGGTCGCGGCGTCGGCGCCGGACAGAACGCCGGCGTCGAGCAGTTCCTGCACGACCGAATGATCGACGCTGATCTGCTCGAGCACGCCCTGCGCGAAGCGGTACGTGCGGGAGTCGCCGACGTTCACGGTCAGCCAGTATCCGACCCCACCGACGTCGGCGACGACGACGCCCGACAACGTCGTGCCCGCCGCGCGTCCGTCGCTGGCGATCGCCTCCACACGCGACCGTGCACGCCGCAGCGCCGCGCGCACCTGGTCGATGGCGAGACTCGCACCGCCGACCAGGTGGGCGAACTCGGCCACGACCGCAGCACTGGCGCGGTCGCCTGCGTCGTGCCCGCCCATCCCGTCGGCGACGAGGAAGAGCGGCGCCTGCGCGAGGTAGGCGTCTTCGTTCACGCGGCGGCGAAGACCCGTGTGCGACGCCGCACCGACGCGGACGGCGATCGGGGGCTCCGCCGGCGTGGCGTCGATCACGAGGTCACCTCGACGGTCACCTGCCGGTCGCCGAAGACGAGCACGTCTCCGGCCCGGACCCGAGTGCGCTCGCCCGGCTCCAGCGGGAGGAGGTCGTCACCGCGGCGCACCGCGACCCCGTTGGTGGAGTGCCGATCGACCACCCACACCGCGCGATCGTCGTCGGGGATCATCTCGAAATGCGTCTTCGACAGCGACAGCGTCTCATCGCGCACGGGTGAGACCATCGCGCCCGTCTCGGGTGCGGGATTACGGCCGAAGAGCGTGCGACCGTAGAGCGCCTGCCGCGTTCCGTCGTCCCACACGAGGCGCGCGAAAGGACGCTCTCCGGTGGAGATCCGGGTCTCGTCGATGCTCTCGATGACCACGCCGGCACCGGATACGGGCCCGCGATCGGCGGCCGGTGCGCCGGAGACCGGCGGCGTCGCGTCGGACACCTCCACCGTCGGCAGGCCGGGTGCGGGCGCGGGCGCGGGCTGATCGAGTCGGTCGGCGTCGCTCACCCCGGGGACGAAGGAGATGACTCCGCTCGCGAGCGGAGTGCTCCGCACCGGCGCGGGAGGCTCGGCAGGCGACCAGCCGCCGAGTTCGGGCGCCGGCGCCTCCGGCAGAATCGGGGCAGCCGGCAGCACCGTCGGCGCCAGACTCGACGGGGGCGCCGGGGGCGCCGCCTCCGCGCGGGAGTCCGCTGCCGGCACCGGCGAGCGGCCGGCGACATCGGTCATGACGGCCCCCACGGCGCGGTCGTGCCATCCCCGGTGCCACGGCGACGAGTCGAAGAGCGGGGAGACGTACCCGACGACGATCGCGCCGCCCAACGCCCAGACGAGGTTGCGGCCGAGCGCGCGGCCGAAGCCGAGGCGCGATGCCGGGGCCGACGCATCGACCGCCCCACCCTCCCGCACGAGTCGCAGCCCGAGCGCGCGCATGCCGAGCGAGCCGGCGCCGGCCTGCATCAGGGTGTAGACGACGAACCAACCGAGACCGATCACGTACGCCAAGGCCACGGCCAGCGGCAGGGGCAGTGCCCCTCCGGTGCCGAAGGAGATACCGGCGAAGACGCCCACCGCGATCAGCAGGACGACCATTCCGATCGCCGCGTCGATCAGGTAGGCGCCCACCCGCCGGCCCACCTGTGCCGGGCGCCGCACGAGATCCAGATCAGTCATCGGAGGACTCCGTTCCACGAGGGCGGATGCCGCGGCGCACGCGCGCGACGACGGCGCCACCGGTGCCGGCGATCGCCTGGCCGAGGGCGTGCCACGACCAACCGCTGCGGCGCAGCGACCGCACGCTCAACCGTGCGCGAAGGCGCTGCCAGACGGTCGTCGATCCGCGCATCTGGCCGACGATGTCATCGACTTCGCGCCAGAAGGCGTCGACATCCTCGGGTGCGGGGTCGCCCGGACCGAAGACATCCACATCGGCGCGGGTGGCGAGCTGCGTGACGCGCGGGTCGTCGAAAGTCGAGCCGACGACGAGCGCGCTCTCGGCACGGGTCGCCCCGATCGCCACCGGAGCCCGCAGATCGACGGCCGAATCGACCAGTTCGTCCCAGCCTCCCGAGATGCGGTCCGCGGTGCGCTCGGCGTTGCGGCGGCGCGCGCGGCGCACGCCCTTGATCACGCCCATCACGATGAACGGCGCCGCCAGCAGCAGGAGGATGCCGAGGGTGAGGCCGCCGTACAGCAGCACGGGTCCGAGCCAGCTGAGGTCTGCGGCCTGCTCCTCGTCCTGGTCGCGGTTCTCCGCGATCGCCGGGGGCAGGTCGGCGGGCTGCTGGGCGGGCGGCGGCGGCTGGAGCACCTGCGGCTTCGGGTTGGCCTTCGGCTTGGTCGACTGGTCGTTGGGCTTGTTGTCCTCGTCGGGGGTGGGATCGAACGGAACCCAGCCGTAGCCCTGGAAGGCGATCTCCACCCACGCGTGCAGGTTGCCGCCGGTGGCCGTGAGCGTCGGACCGTCCTGCGGGTGCTTCTCGTCGGCGTGCCAGCCCATCACGACGCGTGCAGGCATGCCCAGCTGCGTCGCCATCAGAGCCATCGCGACGGCATACTGCTCGTCGTCGCCGACCATCTGGTCACCGCCGAAGAGCGACGTGATGCGGTTGGCCCCGTGTCCCGACAGCGAGACGACGTCGTCGCCCAGGCCGTGGCTGAAGAAGCCCTGCGTGTGCAGGTAGCTCTCCAGTGCCCGCGCGCGCTCGATCGGGGTGTCGGCGCTGGCGGTGGCCTTGGAGGCGATGTCGGCGATCTTCTCCGGAATGCCCGTCTGCTTCGGCATCTTGAGAGCCGCGAACGGCACGTCGGCCAGCGCCGTGTCGCTCGGGAGGTCGGGGATGACGGTGTCGATCGTGTACGCGTCGCCGGACGCAAGCCCCGCAGGGGCGACGGCGGTGCCGGTGGCGTCGTTGAAGTGCGTCGTGCGGGCAAGCTCCGATGCCCGCGGGCCGTCGAAGGTGAAGTCGCGGACGGCGCCCACATCGGGCACCCACACTCCGCTCAGGTCGCCGATCTCCACCCGCAGCGTGGCTGCGGTGCCGGTCGCCGCGGGAGACATGTTGGAGCGGATCGGGGTGAACGCGCTGGAGGAGCCGGCCCCGTCGTCGGACACGTTGTAGACGATGCCGTCGTACGCGTCCATCGTCGCCAGCCGCACGCGGCCGTCCTTGGGCAGTCCCGTCACGGTGAACAGGGTCTTGTCGGCGTCGTCGCGCACGTAGCCGCGGAAGGACTGCAGCGGACTCGGATAGTCGGTGATGTCGAACGGCGGCACGATGAAGTCGCGCAGGATGTACCGCGGCGGGGTGGCGACCGCGGCGGTGGCGATTCCCGCCGCCGAGGCGACGGCGAGCACGATCCCACCGGCGACGAGTCGGCGCGTGCGCGAGCTGCGCACCGCCCCGGCATCCGAGGTCCCCGCCGACTCGATCCGCACCGCGGCGCGGTCGTGGTCCCACGCGCGGCGCAGCGCGAGCCAGACCGTCGCGACGACGGCGAAGACGATGCCCTGGACGAGCGGGGCCGCGGGCTGCGCGACACCCAGCAGGATCGTCGCGACCAGCACCGCGAGCGCGGGCAGCAGAGCCCAGGCGCCGTGGCGGGCCCGGAGAGCCAGCGATCCGGTGAGGACGGCGCCGACGAGAGTGAGGATGAAGGGGACCACGAGATGGCCGTCGGATGCCGCGACCGGCGGCACCGTGGTCAGCAGCTGCTTCCACGACGTGATCGTCCCGAGGGCGAGCTGCTGCAGGGTCTCCAGCGTCGGGACGACGCCGAGCAGCGCCGTGTGCGGCAACGCGAGCGCACCGCCGAGGACGATGTAGGCGCCGATCGTCGCGCCGGCCAGGCTCAGCACCCCGAGGCGCCACCGGGCTCCCGCCCAGGCCAGCGCCAGCCCGAGAGCGAGCCCGCCGACGCCGGCGACGAGGTACTGCGGCGAATCGAAGGTGGGGGCGAACCCGACGATCGACACCGCGAGCAGCAGGGCGGCGGCGGTCAGGTCGAGAGCGAGAACGCGCGGCTCGATCGTCGCCGCCTGTGCAGCGGGGCGCGGGACGCGACGCGGCAGCCGCGGGCGCGCGCTCACGAGAGCACCTTCCGGACGGCCCGCGGCAGCTGGTCGAGCGCACCGACGGTGACGACGTCGGCCTCGCCGATGCGCTGCAGTGCCGGTGCGTCCACCCGGGTGTCGGCGACGACCGCGAGTGCGCGCACGCCGAGCGGCAGTCGTGAGCAGGCGAGGCGGAGCTCGGCCGCGTCCGTGCGCGAGCCCGTGACGAGCACGACGACCGCGGCATCCGGTGCATGGGCCGCGATGCCGCCGGCGAGCGCGACGATGCCGCCGAGCCGGGCGCGCGAGTGCCCGAGCATCGAGAGCTCGTCGAGGAAGCGACGGGAGCTGAGCGAGCGCAGCGGCCCCTGCTGAGTGCGCGCATCGAGGACGCGGGAATCCCGCAGGGCGCGCAGGCCGATCGACCCGGCGACCGAGATGGCGAGTTCGAACTCCGCCGCCTCGCGATACTCGTCGGGAAGCGTGGACAGGCCCACCACGAAGTGAGAGCGGCGCGTCTCTTCGTACTGGCGCACCATCACCTCGCCGACCCGCGCGGTCGACTTCCAGTGCACGTGGCGCAGGTCGTCGCCGGGCTGGTACTCCCGCAGCGCGTGGAAGGACACGTCGTCGCGCGCGAGGTGCTGCACCGGCAGACCCTCCAGATCGCGGAGGTGGCCGAGCGACAGGCCCTCCAGCGCCGTCGTCTGCGGGTGCACGTACAGATCGACGGCCTGGCGGCGGTCGTGCGCCCGTTCGAACAGCCCCAGCGGGTCGCCGCGGCGAACGCTCACCGGTCCGACCGAGAGCACACCGCGTGTCGTCGTCGGAATCGCGAAGACCTCTTCGTGCTCCTCGTCGGGCGCGAGGCGCGGCACCTGGAAGACGCCGCGACCGGCGCCGACGGGAAGGATGACCTCGGAGGGCAGCAGCGTTCGCGGCGTGCGGTTGGCGAGCATGAGCCCACCGACGGCGCGCTCGCCCACGACGACGCGAGTGCGCGTGAGGTCGAGCCCGATCTCGTACGTCGTGCGGCCGAAGAGGAAGCCGAGGCTGATGATCAGGGTCACCGTGATGACGGCGGCGATGACGAGGAACTCGCGCCAGCCGTAGGCGAAGGCCAGCCACCAGACGAGCACGGCGGTGGCGATCAGCACCCACCCCAGTGGCTGCACGACGTCGCCGATCGCCCGCAGCACGCGGACGACGCGGCGGCGCACCGCGTCGATGCGCTCCCGCCGGCGCTCGGCCGCGGTGGCCTCCCGGGGAGCGACCAGGGGCGCGTCGGCTTCGCCCTCGGCATCCGACGTCGGCGGCGTCGGGGCGACGGGCGCGGCGGCGTCCGCGGGCACGCCGGAATCATCACCCCGTCGCCGCGCGCGGCGCGACGGGGTGAGAGTTTCCGGTGCCGGCGACATCAGCTGGCGGCCCGCGCCAGGGGGGCCTCCACGGCGGAGACCGCCCGCTGGACGATGCTCTCGGCGGTCGTTCCGGAGAACTCCGCCTCGGGGTCGAGCACGAGGCGGTGCGCCCACACCGGCACGGCGAGGGTCTTCACGTCGTCGGGCACCACGAAGTGGCGACCCTGCGCGGCCGCGTAGACCTTGGCGACGCGCATCATCGAGATCGCTCCGCGCACCGAGACGCCGAGGCGGGTCGCGTCGGACGCGCGCGTGTGCTCGACGAGCTGCGCGGCATACCGCGCGACCACGGGGTCGACGTGCACGGTGGCGGCAAGGTCCGCCATGTCGGCGACCGCGCTCGTGGTGATGATGGCGCCGAGGGATGCCGACGGGTTGCGGTCGACCGCCCCGGCGAGGATCCGCTCGGTGACGGCGAGCGTCGGGTAGCCGATCGAGGTCTTCAGCATGAAGCGGTCGAGCTGCGCTTCGGGCAGCTTGTACGTCCCCGACTGCTCGATGGGGTTCTGCGTCGCGATCACGAGGAACGGACGACCCACCTCGTGGGGCACGCCGTCCACCGTGACGCGCGACTCCTCCATGACCTCCAGCAGCGCCGACTGCGTCTTCGGCGAGGCACGGTTGATCTCGTCGGCCAGCACGATCGAGGAGAAGACCGGTCCGCGGTGGAACTCGAACCGGTGGTTCTGCTGGTCGTAGATCGTGACGCCCGTGACGTCGGAGGGCAGCAGGTCGGGTGTGAACTGGATGCGGGTGCTCGTGCCCTGCACGGAGGCGGCGATGGCCTTCGCGAGGCTCGTCTTGCCGGTGCCCGGCGCGTCCTCCAGAAGCACGTGTCCCTCGGCGAGCATGGCAGAGAGCACCAGGCCCACCACCTCGCGCTTTCCCAGCAGCGCCTGATCGACGTTGTCGACGAGACGCGTGAAGGTGTCGCGGAACCACGCGGCCTGTTCGGGGGTCATGCTCATTCGTTCGTTCCTTGCTGTCGGATTGTCATCGAGACGGTCAATTTCGCGGCCACCAGGTCTTCTCCGTATCGACCGAGCCACCCCAGCCGAGGATGTCGACGAAGACGTTGTAGCCGTCCGCGCCGAGCCAGCAGCCCAACTGCTGCGACCCGCTGCCATTGAAGTTCACGGAGTTGTCGTACGATCCCACGCGCGCTCCATCGCGGTAGCACCAGACCGTCCGGGGACCGATGTTCAGGTTCTCCCAGTTGACGACGAACTTGTAACAGCCGTTGGTGCAGCCGTCAGCGACGTAGTCACCGCGCGTGACCCACACCCGTGGCTGCGGGGGCGGCGGGGCATCGACCGTGCGTGCCGAGTCGGACGCCGTGGTGGTCTGGCCGGCCGCGCTCGTGCGGACCTCGATGCTGTGCGTCTCGCTGTAGCCGTAGCCGCGCGTGATCGAGCCGCTCGCGTCACGGCTGACCAGGCCGCCGTCGATGTACACCTCGGTGGCGATGTCCCGACCGTTTCGGTTCGGCGACGACCAGGTGTACGTGATGTTCGTCCCGGATGCTGCGGCCCTCGCCGACGGGTTGCCGATCGGACCGTAGGGCGACACGGCGTTCGAGTCGTTGGAGGCCCCACTGGCGTAGGTGCTGCCGTCGACGGTCGAGACGGCGCGCACGCGGATCGTGTACGTGCCGTTGTTGTTGACCTGGCCGTTGCCGATCGTGCCGGCGCCGTTGGTGCCGCCACCGACCCAGTCGCCGCGCCAGCCACCGCCGTTCACGGAGTACTGATACTGGATCTCGTTCGCGTTCGCGCCGTTGCCGGCACCGGCCTGCCACGTCACGCCCACCGTGTTGTTGCCCTCGGTGGCGGCGACGCCCGTCGGTGCCGCCGGAGCGGTGACGCCGCGGCGCGGGGCGGACTGCGGGCTGCGGTCGCCCCAACCGGCCTTGTTCTGAGCGCGGACGTCGAACGTGTAGTCCGTCGTCGAGGTGTCGACCTTGACGGCCTGGCTCGTCTGGCTGCCCGAGACCGGGATGGTGTTCACCACGGAACCGCCGCGCAGGACGCGCAGCTCGTACCCGGAGATCGCGTCACCGTTGTTGGCGGGCGCCTTCCAGTCGACCTGGATCTGGGCTTGCGAGCCCACCGGCGACAGGAGCGTCGTCGTGGGCGCGGCGGGCGCGTCCGGCTTTCCGGCCGGCACCATCGACGCCGACCAGGGGCTGAACTCGCTCGGATCCGGCGCCTTGTTGTGGGCGCGCACGCGCACCTGGTACGACGCCCCGTTCTCGAGGCCGTCCCAGACGATCGAGGTTCCGGTGACGCCCGTCTTCTGCACGATGCCCGACGGCGGCGCCGGCGAGATCTCCAGCGTGTACGACGTGACCGGCGAGCCCTCCGAGCGCGGCGGAACCCACGACACGGTGAGGCTGCGGTCGCCGAACTGCAGCGTCGGCGGCGCGGGGGTATCGGGGCGCACGTCGGGGCGTGCGGTCTCCGACGGCAGCGACGGGTCGGACGTGCCGACCTTGTTGCTGGCGGTGACCACGAAGTTGTACTCGACGTTGTTGGTCAGCCCGTCCAGGGTGCACGTGGTCGACGCGCACTGCTTCATGTAGTTGTTCGCCGTCGAGGTCACGGTGTACCCGGTGATCGGCGACCCGTTGTCGGTCGGCGGGGTCCACGAGAGCACGACCGTGCGGCTCTGGATGCTGGAGACGACGGGGCGACCCGGGGCATCCGGCTTTCCCTGCACCGTGATGCGGATGCGTCCCTCGACCGCGCGGGCGGGGTCTCCGGTCGCGTCCATCACGCGGTAGCGCGCGATGACGGTGCCGACGAACGACGTGTCGCTGGTGACCTCCACCCGGTCGCCCTTGATGGCCACCTGGGCCTGCCCAGTCTCCAGCACCGCGCTCTCGATCTTGAGCGGGGTGTCGGGGAACGGGTTG
The DNA here is from genome assembly GCF_000333415.1 of Microbacterium sp. B24. Lineage (NCBI taxonomy): Bacteria > Bacillati > Actinomycetota > Actinomycetes > Micrococcales > Microbacteriaceae > Microbacterium > Microbacterium sp. B24. The sequence continues at coordinate 21,942 of NZ_BADB01000380.1, forward strand.
ACGTCGTTGGCGAGCACGGGCACCGATTCTGTCGAGCCCTGGGCCGACTCGGCGATGACGTCGTCGTTGGCGCTGGCCAGCGGCCGCGTCGACGCGGTGACGGTGATCGAGATCGTCGCTTCCGCCGGCGTCGTGGTGCCGTCGTCGGCGGTGACCGTCAGGTCGGCGCGCGTGCCCTTCTTCGTGGATGCCGCGGCCGACACCTTCAGCTGCGTGCCGTCGACCGAGGCGGTGAGTCCGTCGGGCGTGGAGCCCTTGATCGCGAATTTCAGCTTGCCCTGATCGCCGGGGTCGGGATCCGTCGCGAGCGCCGCGAGGTCGAGCACGGTGGCATCCTCGCCGGGCGCGACGTTCATGGAGGCGCCGAGCATCGTCGGCGACTGGTTGTCGGGCGGCAGAACCGTGATCGGAATCGTGAGCGTGGCCTTGCGCCCGGTCGGGTCGTCGGGACCGTCGCCGTCGGTGACCTCGAACGTCAGCGCGTCGGCACCGAAGTAGCGGTCGGCCGAGGTGTAGACGAGCGTCTGCTGGTCCTTGATGAGGTTCGCGCCGTTGGCGTGCACCGCCGACACCTTGGCGGCCTCGGTGATCACGACGCTCTTGCCACCGGCCGCGCGCACGTACTGCGACAGCGGAAGGTCGATGGTCTCGCCGCTCTTGACCTCGACCGGTTTGGTGGAGATGAGACTCGGCGGCAGCTCCGACAGCGCCGGCACCCGGATGAACGCAGAGTCGGTGAGACCGTCGGGGTCGGTGACCGTGTACGTGATGAGCTGGCGCTGGTCGGTGACCTGCACCCGCACGGTGCCGTCCGCGCCGACGCGGGCGTTGTCCCCGCCCGCACCGAGGGTCACCGTGAGATCGCTCTTCGTGCCGTCGGGATCGTCGTCGTTCTCGAGCACCGCCACATCGGCCGTAGTGCCGTCCTTGACGTCTTCGGCGCGCACGCGGTCGTCGCGGGCGATGGGACGCTCGAGCGGAACGTTCGGGTCGACGGTGATCTGCACGCTGGTCGAGGCCCGCGCGCCGCGCGAGTCGGTGATCGCGTACTGCAGCGACGTGTTCATCTGCTCGTTCGGAGCCGTGATGAGCAGATACTTCCCGCTGACGCGCGCCTTCAGGCCGGGGACGTTCGGCGGCAGCGTGACCGGGTCGTCCTGGGCGAAGCCGAACTCGTCGCCGTCGGGGTCGGAGTCGTTGGCGAGGACCGGCACCGCGACCTCGCGTCCCGGGCGGATCGTCACCGTGTCTCGCACCGCGTAAGGCGCCTGGTTCACGGATGCCGCGGGTGCGATTCCGACCTGCACGGTGGCCGTGGCGTCCTTGCCGAGGCTGTCGCGCACCCGGTAGGAGAACCGGTCGACGCCCGCGGAGTCGCCGAACGCCTCGTAGGTGAACGAGTTCGCCCCGGTCTCGACGATGCGCCCCTTCTTCGGCGCGTCGGCGATGCCGACCAGCTCGACCGAGTCACCGTCCTGGTCGATGCCGTCCAGCGGCACGGGGATCGTGACGGTCGAACCGCTCAGCGTGCGCGCGGTGAGATCGCGCGGCTTCGGCGCGGAGTTGGCCTCGTCGTTGCGCGGCAGGATCTGGATCGTGACGTACCCCGCGTCGCGCTGACCGGTCGAGTCGACGGCTTCATACGTGACGTAGACGGTCTTCGGGGTGTTGCCGGCACGGAAGCGGACCTTGTCCTCGGAGACGAAGGCCTCGCCGTCGGCGGGGTCGACCAGCGGTGGCACGAGATCGGGGGCGACGTGCATGGTGTCGCCGTTGGGGTGGTAGTCGTTCGCCAGCACGGGGATGGTGACGGTGTCCCCGACGCGCACGACGGCCTGGTCATCGTTGGCGACCGGCGGGCGCAGCTTCGCGGGCGGCGGCACCGGGATCACGACGATCTCGCCCTCGGCCGTGCGCGAGCCGTTGGAGATCGTATACCCGACGCGCACCTGCTTGCTGAGTGAGCCGATGTCGCTGATGCGCACGGTCTCGTGGCCCAGCACCGCAGCGGCGACGCCGGAGCCGGGGACGGAGCTGACCGACTGCACCACGAGGATGCCCCCGGCGGGATCGGTGTCGTTGGACAGCACGTTGACGAGCACGTCGCCGCCGACGGGCAGCAGAGCCACATCGCGCACCGCGACGGGCGGCAGGTCCTCGTTGGATGCCGGGAGCACATCGATCCGGACGAGACCCGGAACGGAGTTGGGGCCGGCCGATACGAGGTACTGCGGATAGTACGTGCCGGGGCTGGAGGCCGTGAACGTGAAGGTCTTGTTCGCGAAGTCGGGGACGATCGTCGCGCCGGGCACCTCGTCGACGCGGGTGAGGCGCAAGGGCTCACTGCCGGAGCTCGTGTCGTTCGTGAGCGGAGAGACCGTCACCGTGCGTCCGACCTGTGTGACGACGTGGTCGGAGTTGGTCACCGGCACGGTCGTACCGAGCGGGCGGATATCGTAGCGCGCGATGCCGGCGCCGTCCGCCGTGCCGTCCGACACGACGATCGGCACGTCCTTGCGCCCCTGGACGCCGCCGATCGCACGGTACGTGATCTGCCCATCCGGCGTGAAGTCCGCCTCGTCGCCGCCGTCGGCGGCGACGTCCTTGAGGAAGATGTCATCGCCGTCGGGATCGATCCAGTCCGACAGCACGTTGTACGAGGCCGTGCCACCCGACTCGACGGTGATCGGCGTGGTGCGTTTCTGCACCGGCGCCGCGTTCACATCGAACGGGTGCACCGTCACCGTGACCGTCGCGGTGGCTTCGCCGCCACGACCGTCTTCCACGGAGTAGCGGAAACTCGTCGAGCCGGTCGCCCCCTCGGGAGCGGTGAACTGCAGAGCCGCCCCGTTGTTGATCGGCTCGACGCTGCCGAACGCGGGGGTGGATGAGGGGGCGGCGACGAGGACGTCGCCGTCGGCATCGGTGTCGTTGTCGAGGACGGGCAGCACCGTCGTGCGGCCGGGGCGCACCCCGTACTGATCGTCCTGTGCGATCGGCGGGGTGTTCTGGTCGGTGCGCTCGGGGAGCGTGGTCTGCACGGTCTCCTCGGTCGTCTTCTCCTCATCGTCGCCGTCGCCCTCGGGCGGCGTGATGTCCTGCCAGTTGTCGACGCGCTGCATCGAGTCCGAGGCCATCCACGCGGCGCCGCCGAAGACGTCGTTGAGCACGACGACGTCGCGGTTGACCCGGAAGCGCAGCACGCTCGTCGCCTCGACGCCGGGAACGTCCCGCGCGGCGTCGTCGGCGTCGCCGGGACAGTCGCGGACGAACCGTCCGCTGCCCGACCAGGCGCCGTACGCGCAACCTGCCACATAGACCGGCTCGGCGGGCGTGCCCTTCCAGCCGCCGGCCTCGATCGTCTGGGGATCGCCGCCCCCCGTGGGGATGCGCACCAGCGATGTCGGCGTTGCGAGGGTCACGGCGTCGGCCGTGCCCGACGGTTGCTGGAGCACGGCGTCGCCCGGCACCTGCACGCGCAGCCCGTCGCCGCCGTAGAGCGTGTTGGTGTCGTGGTCGAGCACATACGGCGTGGTGCCGACGACGGTCAAGGAGAGCTTGTGGTCGGCCGTCACACCGGGAAGATCGCGCGACGACTTCTGCACCGTCGTGCCGTCGTCTCCCTGTCCGTACGATCGGACGGCGGCCTCTGACGCTGAGGCCGCGTACACCGTGCCGTCGACGCCGACGGCGACCTTCGCGTTCTTGCCCTCGTCGGCGACGGGTTCGGTGCCCTGGGCGCCGATACCGCTGATGGCCGTGAACGGGCTGGTCCAGAGTGCTCCCGTGGGCTCGATGACCGCGACGGTGTCCGCGCCCATCGCGACGGCGGCCCCGGGCTTGAGCTCGGCGGAGTCCGACATGATGACGCGGGCGGGATCGACGGCAGCGATCGACGACGCCGTCGAGTCGACGACGAGCACACGGGTGCCGCTCTGCAGGATGTCGTAGTCGGACGTACCGGTACGCAGGCCCCCGTCGAGCACGCGCGAGGAGTGGTTGAAGTGGCCGATCAGCAGGCTGGACTGCTTCGTGACCCACACACCGCCGTCATTGAGGTCGACCTCGGTGGTCGGCTTGCCCTCGTACGACACCGCGAAAAAGCCGACCACGAGAGCGGCCGCGGTGACCGCGGCGGTCGAAATCAGCGTACGCGGACGCGCGCGAAGCCACGCAAAGGACTTCATTGTGGGCTCGGCTCCCCTCCGGGCTCGTATTCATTTGCGTGGCGTCGGGACCTGTTGCTGAAGCAGGCGCACACGTCGTGCAGACCCGGATAGCCTACGTCACGAAATCAACGGCTGCGTGCCCTTGCACATGGGGAGAACTACCCACTATTGGATCGTCATGCTCCGACGTAGGTAGCCAGATGACGAGCCGTGAGCGTCTCACCCGTGGCGACCAGGTCCTCAGGTGTTCCCGCGAACACGACTCGACCACCCTCGCGACCGGCGCCCGGACCGACGTCGATGATCCAATCGGCGTGCGCCATGACCGCCTGGTGGTGCTCGATCGCGATCACCGAGTTGCCGGCATCCACGAGACGATCCAGCAACGCGAGCAGGTTGTCGACGTCGGCGAGGTGCAGGCCGGTCGTCGGCTCGTCGAGAACGTACACGGCGCCGGGCTTGGCCATCGCGATCGCGAGCTTCAGACGCTGCCGCTCGCCGCCTGACAGCGAGGAGAGCGACTGGCCCAGCGTCGTGTAGCCCAGCCCGACGTCGATCATCCGTCGCAGGACCGCGTGGGCCGGCCCCGTGCCGACGAACGGGGCAGCCTCGTCGGCCGACATCGCCAGCACCTCCGCGATCGTCTTGCCCTGCCACCGGTACTCGAGCACGGTGTCGCTGAACCCGCTGCCGCCGCACAGCTCGCAGCGGGTCTCGACGCTCTGTGTGAACCCGAGATTGGTGATGATGACACCGAGGCCTCGACACGCGGGGCAGGCGCCTTCGGAGTTGGCGCTGAACAATCCGGGCTTGACGCCGTTCGCCTTCGCGAACGCGGTGCGGATCGCATCCAGCACACCGGTGTAGGTCGCCGGACTCGAACGGCGCGAGCCTTTGATGGCCGTCTGGTCGACGACGACGACGACGTCGTCGAACGCCGGCAGGCTGCCGTGGATGAGCGACGACTTGCCCGATCCCGCGACTCCCGTGACGACGGTGAGGATGCCGAGGGGCACGTCGACGTCCACGGAACGCAGGTTGTGCAGACTGGCGCCGCGGATCTGCAGTGCGCCGCGCGCCGCGCGCGTCGCGGGCTTGAGTCGCGCACGGTGATCGAGGTGGGTGCCGGTGAGCGTTCCCGAGGCACGAAGCCCCGCGACGTCACCCTCGTACACGATGCGTCCACCGGCGCGGCCCGCACCGGGTCCGAGGTCGACGACGTGGTCGGCGATGGCGACGACCTCGGGCTTGTGCTCGACGACGAGAACCGTGTTGCCCTTGTCACGCAGGAGCAGGAGCAGGTCGTTCATCCGCTGGATGTCGTGCGGGTGCAGGCCCGTGGTGGGTTCGTCGAAGACGTACGTGACATCGGTGAGACTCGAGCCGAGGTGGCGGATCATCTTGGTCCGCTGGGCCTCGCCTCCCGACAGTGTGCCGCTGGCGCGATCGAGCGACAGGTAGCCGAGGCCGATCGCGACGAAGGAGTCGAGCGTCTGACGCAGGCCCGCGACGAGCGGGGCCACCGAGGCATCGGTGATGGAGGCGACCCACTCCGCGAGCTCGGTGATCTGCATGGCCGCCGCGTCCGCGATGCTGACCCCGGCGATGGTCGACGACCGGGCTCCGTCATTGAGGCGCGTTCCGCCGCAGGCGGTGCACGGCATGAACTTCACCGCACGATCGACGAAACTGCGCACGTGCGGCTGGAGACTGTCGCGATCCTTCTGCAGGATCGACTTCGTGATCTTGAGGATGAGTCCTTCGTAGGTCATGTTGATGCCGGCGACCTTGACCTTCGTCTGCTCCTTGTAGAGCAGATCGTTCAGCTGCGTCGCGGTGAACTGCGCGATGGGCTCGTCGGGCGGGAAGAAACCGGACTCGCTGTACCCCTTCACCATCCAACCGTCGGGCGTGTAGCCGGGCACGCGAATGGCTCCGTCGCGCAGAGACAGCGAGCGATCGAGCACCTCGTCGATGTCGATCTCGCTCGCCTGCCCCAGTCCCTCGCACGCCGGGCACATCCCGCCCGTGATCTCGAATCGGCGGTGCTGCGTCGTGGACGCGCCCGCCGCGACCGTGAGGGATCCCGATCCGGATGCGGACGGCACGTTGAAGGAGAACGCCTGCGGCGAACCGATGTGCGGATGGCCGATGCGGCTGTACAGCACCCGCAGCATCGCGTGGACATCGGTCGCCGTCCCGACGGTCGAGCGTGCGTTCGCGCCCATGCGCTCCTGGTCGACGACGATCGCCGGACTGATGTTCTCGAGCGCGTCGACCTCGGGACGGTTGACCTGGCCCATGAACTGCTGCACGAACGTCGGATAGGTCTCGTTGATCAGCCGCTGCGACTCGGCCGCGATGGTCCCGAAGACGAGACTCGACTTGCCGGAGCCGCTGACGCCGGTGAAGACCGTGAGCCGACGCTTCGGGATCTCCACGTCGACGCCCTGCAGGTTGTTCTCGCGTGCGCCCACGACGCGAATGAGGCCGTGGGAGTCGGCGACGTGTTCGGAAGCCGGTGTCATGGCGACAGTCTGCCGCGAGGGTGCGACGTCGCACAGTCCCGCGTCGACCCGCTCGCGCGTTCACACCGCGCGATGACACCCCGCGAGGTGATCGTCGACCATCCCGGCCGACTGCATGAGTGCGTACATCGTCGTCGATCCCACGAAGCGGAAGCCGGCGGCACGCAGCGCCTTCGAGAGCGCATCGGATGCCGCCGTCACGGCCGGCACGTCGGCGAACGCGACCGGACGCTCGCCCTCGGCCCGCACCGGCGGCGCGAACGACCACATGAGATCGTCGAGCGCACCCGGCTCCATCTCCCGCACCAGGCGGGCGTTGCCGATGGTCGCGAGGATCTTCGCGCGGTTGCGGATGATCCCGGCATCCGCCATCAGCCGCTCGACATCGTCCTCGTCGAACTCTGCGACGACGGCGGGCTGGAAGTTTGCGAACACCTCGCGGAAGCGAAGGCGCTTCCGCAGGATCGTGATCCACGACAGCCCCGCCTGGAAGCCCTCGAGGCTCATCTTCTCGAAGAGGGCGCGGTCGCCGTGCAGGGGACGACCCCACTCCTCGTCGTGATAGCGCCGGTACTCCGGGTCGTCGCCCACCCATCCACACCGGAGCAGGCCGTCCGGGCCTTCGCGCAGATCATCCACCCGGTCAGGCTAAGCGCGGGCGCCGACATCGCCAGCGACGCCGGCGCGGGCGCCGCGCGGGCGGCTGATGCGAGACTCGCTCGCAGCGCCTCCTCCAGGTCACGGTGCGCGAAGACGAACCCGGCCGCGGTCAGCCGCTCGGGCACGACCCAGCGGCTCTTCAGCACGAGCTCCGGCTCGGTGCGCAGCAGCCACATCGCCGGCTCCAGCATCCAGCGGAAGGCGGGCACCCCGAAGGGAGCGCCGACGATGCGCCGCAGTGTGCGCATGAGCGTGCGGTTGTCGGAGGCCTGCGGCGCGACGACGT
>NZ_BADB01000379.1:0-12420 GCF_000333415.1 Microbacterium sp. B24
AGCTCGGTCCCGGGGATCCTCTAGAGTCCTCGGTAGGCTGAGACGGTTCTGTCCCTGACCGATCGCGAGCGCATCCCCATGGATCTTTCCGTCATCGTTCCCACCTTCAACGAAGGCGGGAACGTCGCAGAGCTGGTCCGCCGCATCGGTGCGGCTCTCCACGACGTCGACTTCGAGGTCGTCTTCGTCGACGACTCCACCGACGACACGCCCGCGACCATCCAGGCCGTCGCCGCAGCGACGGAGTTCCCGGTGCGACTGATCCATCGCGATGAGCCGGAGGGCGGATTGAGCGGTGCGGTCCTCGAGGGCTTCCGCAACGCCCAGGCCCGCTGGTGCCTGGTCATGGACGGCGACCTGCAGCATCCGCCTGAGGACATCCCGCGCATGCTCGACCGCGCCGCCCTCGGCGACGTCGACATCGTCGTCGCCTCGCGCTACGTCGCGGGCGGCACGGCCGGCGGCCTCGCCGGAGCGACGCGCACCGCGGTCTCGCGCACCTCGACGCTACTCACGAAGGCGATGTTCCCGCGGAAGCTCCACGGCTGCACCGACCCGATGACCGGCTTCTTCCTGGTCGACCGCGACACCGTCGACCTCGACGACCTGCGCCCCCGCGGCTTCAAGATCCTGCTCGAGATCCTCGCGCGCCGCCAGATGCGCATCGGTGAGATCCCGTTCGCGTTCGCGACGCGCTTCGCCGGCGAATCCAAGGCCACCTTCAGTCAGGGCATGCGCTTCCTCACGCAGCTGGCCATGCTCCGCTTCGGCCGCATGTCGGCGTTCGCGCTCGTCGGCGGCGTCGGTGCGATCGCGAACCTCGTCATCATGTGGGGTCTCGTCCACCTGGGGATGAACTACGTCTCCGCGGCGATCATCGCCAGCGAGGTGACGATCATCGGCAACTTCCTGCTGCTGGAGTACCTCGTCTTCGCCGACATGCGCTCCGAGTCCGGAGCGATGTGGATGCGATTCCTCAAGTCGTTCGCGTTCAACAACGTCGAGGCGGTCGTGCGCATCCCGATCATCCCCCTGCTCGTGCAGGGCGCCCACATCCCGAGCGTGCTGGCCGCGGCCATCACCCTTGCGGCGGCGTTCGTCGTGCGCTTCGTCTATCACGCGCTCTGGGTCTACGCGCCCAAGCGCAAGGCGACCGCGCGTATCGTCGCCCCGGCCGTGGCCCGCGCCGGCGAGCGTACCCTGGAATCATGACCTCCGAGAAGACTCCGATCACGATGTTCGGCGCCGACTGGTGCCGCGACTGCATCCGCACGAAGAAGCAGCTCGACGAGCTGGGTGTCGAATACACGTACGTCGACCTGGTGGCCGACCCCGCCGCCGCGGACGTCGCCCGCGAGATCTCCGGCCGCACGAACATCCCCGTCGTCGTGTACCCGGACGCGTCTCACCACGTCGAGCCGTCGAACGCCGACGTCGAGTCGAAGCTGCGCGAGCTCTCCCTGATCTGACGCTCGACGGCGACAGGGCGCGGCATCGCGTCGCACGTTTCCGGGAACCGCGTCTCATCCGGTCGTAAGCTGGAGGCCCGCGCGCGAGCGCGACCACCGCTTCGAAGGAGAACGCCGTGACCGCAGAAGCTCCGAGCACAGCGAAACGATCCCCCGCCGCGCCCGCCCTGGCCGACGACGTGCGCGACCAGCTGGATGCCGCGATCACGGCCCTTCGCGCCGGGCAGCGCGCCTGGAGCGCTCTCACGCTCGCGCAACGTCGCACGCTGCTGCAGCGCGTCCGCGTCGCGACGTCCGCGGTCGCGGCCGAATGGGCCGACGCGGCATCCGTGTCGAAGGGCCTGCCGCCCGGGCACCCGCTTCGGGGCGAAGAGTGGCTGTCGGGGCCGTACGCAGCCATCGTCGCCCTCGACGCCTACGCCGACACCCTCCGCGCCCTCTCCATCGGGCGCTCGCCGGTGGACGGTGTCCGCCTCAGCGCGGCGCCCGGCGACCGCACCGTGGTGCACACCTCGCCGCTGTCGGCCACCGACGCCCTGCTGCTGTCGGGCTATGCCACCGAGGTCTGGCTGCAGCCGGGAGTGGATGCCGCGACGGCGCGACGAGAGGCGGGGCTCGCACAGCTCGATCCGGCGAGCGCGGGCGGCGTCGGGCTCGTGCTGGGCGCCGGCAACATCACCTCCATCCCCTACCTCGACGTGCTGTACGAGCTACTGGCGTCGAACCGGGTCGCTCTGCTGAAGGTCAATCCGACGCAGGACGCGCTGGTGTCCGTCTTCGAGCGCGCGCTGGCACCGCTCATCGAGCCCGGGTTCCTGCGGATCGTCCGCGGCGGCGGCGATGTGGGCGCCTACCTCACCCAGCATCCGGAGATCGACCACGTCCACATCACCGGATCGGAGGCGACGTTCCGCTCCATCGTGTGGGGTCCCTCGCACACCCCCGCCGCGGCGGGTGCCGCCACACGCCGCCGCCGCGAAGGCAGGCCGCTGCTGAAGAAGCCGATCACGGCGGAACTGGGCGGAGTCTCGCCGATCATCGTCGTGCCGGGCCGGTGGTCGGACGCCGACCTGCGCTTCCAGGCCGAGCACGTCGTCACCATGCGCCTGCACAACAGCGGCCACAACTGCATCGCCGGCCAGGTCGTGCTGCTCTCGGACGACTGGGCGCAGCGCGACGCGTTCCTCGACGCGTTGCGCACGGCGTACGACCGCGCGCCGTCCCGCCCCGTCTGGTATCCGCAGAGTCAGGGCAAGCTCGACGCTGCCCGCACGTCGTACCCGGATGCCGCGTGGTGCGGCGGCGGCACACGCGCCCTCATCGAGACGACCCCGTCCGACGCGCAGACCCTCGAGATGACGGAGTACTTCTCGCCGGTTCTCGGGGTGGTGGCCCTGCGCGGGACGGGGCAGGAGTTCCTCGACAACGCCGTCGCCCACGCCAACGAACGACTCGTGGGCACTCTCGGTGCCAACGTGCTGATCGATCCCAAGACGCAGCGGGCTCTGGGCGACGGGTTCGAGAGGGCTCTCGCCGACCTCCGCTACGGAACGGTCGCGGTCAACGCGTGGACGGCCTTCGGCTTCCTCACCCCGACCGCCACCTGGGGCGCCTTCCCCGGCGGCACCCTCGACGACGCCCCGAGCGGCATGGGCATCGTGCACAACGCCCTGCTGCTCGACCACGTCGAACGCACGGTCGTGCGGGGGCCGTTCCGGCCTTTCCCGCGCTCGGCGTCGTCGGCCGTCCGAGGCTATGGGCTTTCGGTGCTGCCGAAGCCCCCGTGGTTCGTCAGCTCGCGAACCGGAGCGGCGGTGTGCGAGGGCTTCACGCGCTTCCGCATCGACGGCAACCCGGCGAAGATGGCGCTCACCCTCGTCAAGGCTTTCGGCGCATGAGCCCGCGGCCGGCGGCGACGGGCGGCGCCCTCGAAGCCGACTATGTGATCGTCGGGGCGGGTTCGGCCGGCGCTGCGCTGGCTGCCCGGCTCACGGAAGATCCCGCCGTCAGCGTGCTGCTGCTCGAAGCCGGTCCCACGGATGCGGCCCTCGAACTGCACGTTCCGGCGGCGTTCTCGACGCTGTTCCGCGGTCGCTACGACTGGAACTACGACACGGTCCCCCAGCGCGAGCTGGAAGGGCGCACCATCTACTGGCCGCGCGGCAAGACCCTGGGCGGGTCGTCATCGCTGAACGCCATGATGTGGATCCGCGGGTTCGCGGCCGACTACGACGCCTGGGCCGAGACCGCGGGCGAGACGTGGTCGTGGGATGCGCTCGCACCCTCCTTCGTGCGCGCGGAGGCCACTCAGGATGCCGCCGATGCCACGCAGGGCACCCGAGGCCCGCAGTCCGTCGAACACCAGCGCGACCCCCGTCCGCACACGGCCGCCTTCCTCCAGGCGGCGCGCGAGCTGCGGCATCCCGTGACGCCGGCGAATCTCCCGACGAGGCAGGGCTTCTCGCAGACGATGGTCACGCAGCATCGCGGCGCACGGGCCTCGACCGCCGACGCCTACCTGCGTCCGGCGCGTCGACGCCGGAACCTCCGTGTGCTCACCGACGCGCTGGTGCGGCGGGTCACCTTCGCCGAGCGCGATGCCGGTGCGGCGCCGCGGGCCACGGGCGTCTACGTCGATCTCGGCGGCATCACCCGCCACGCCCGCGCCCGGCGTGAGGTCATCCTCTGCGGGGGCGCGATCAACACCCCGCAGCTGTTGATGCTGAGCGGCATCGGACCCGAGGATCACCTCGTCTCCCACGGCATCCCCGTGCGCGTGGACGCACCGCAGGTGGGCCAGAATCTCCAGGATCATCTCGTCGCCGGTCTCGCGCCCGCGGCGCGCGGCGGAACGCTCTACGGAGCGCGGCGGCCCGCTCAGCTCGCGCGCTATGTGAGCGCCCGGCGCGGCATGCTGAGCTCCAACGTCGCCGAAGCCTACGGCTTCGTCCGCACCGCCTTGGCCGATCGCACGGGCGCGCCCGCCGACCTGCCCGACATCGAGATCATCTTCGCGACGGCGCCGTACGTCGGCGAAGGCCTGGTACCGCCGCCCGCGGAGGGCATCACGGTGGGCGCGATCCTGCTGCAGCCGCGGAGTCGCGGTACCATCCGCCTCGCCTCCGGCGATCCGACGGATGCCGCGATCATCGACCCCGCGTATCTGACCGACCCGGAGGGCATCGACGCTGAGACCCTGCGCGCCGGCCTCGCGGAGTGCGAGCGCCTGATCGCGGCTCCGGCTCTGCGTGCTGTGACGACCGGAGGCTGGGTGCAGCCGATCGGGGGCGAGCGCATGAGCGCGGCCGAGCGGATCGAGCTGTCGCTGCGGCGCTACTCGCACACGCTCTACCATCCGGCCGGGACGGCGCGGATGGGGCTCGACGCGGCATCCGTCGTGGACGCCGAGCTGCGAGTGCGCGGTGTCGACGGCCTGCGGGTCGCGGATGCGTCGGTCATGCCGACGGTCATCCGCGGGCACACCAACGCCCCCGCCATCGTCATCGGCGAGCGCGCCGCCGATCTGATCCGCGGCATCTGAGCGCACGGATCGGATCAGCGGGCGATCGAGATCAGCGCCCGGCGCGTCGCGGTCCGCCGTTCTGGCGGACGACGGAGCCGACCATGAGCTTTCCGCCGCCGGTGCCACCGCCGTGCGAGGCACGACGGCCGGTGGTGCGGGCGTTTCCGGATGCCGCGGGCTGCGCCGACCGCTCGGCAGGGCGGTGGTCGCGAGCAGGACGCTGCTCGCGCCCGGCGGCGGAGCGCTCGGCGGCCGGACGACCGGAATGGTCGGTGCGGGGCTGACCCGCCTGCGCTCCCTGACCGGCACCGCGGCCACCGCGGCCGCCCTGACCACGAGCGCCGCCCTGATTCTGGGCGCCTTCGCGCGCGGCGCGCTTGCGCTGCGCGTTCGCTCCCTGGCTGCGACCGCCGCCGCCCTGGCCACGACCGGGCTGCTCAGACTTCGGTGCGGGTGCGACGTAGGGGGCGACCTCGCCGACCAGCGCGGTCACCTGCGGCGACGCCGCGGTCACGGGCACGGGCGTCGCGGAGATCGCGGCCTTGCGCAGCAGATCCTTGACGTCCTTCTCCTGACCGGGAAGCACGAGGGTGACGACCGACCCTTCGGCGCCGGCGCGGGCGGTACGGCCCGAACGGTGCAGGTAGGCCTTGTGCTCCATGGGCGGGTCGACGTGGATGACGAGTTCGACGTCGTCCACATGCACGCCGCGCGCCGCCACGTCGGTCGCGACGAGCACCTTGGCAGCGCCGGAGCTGAAGGCGGCGAGGTTGCGGTCGCGCGCCGGCTGCGACAGGTTGCCGTGCAGATCGACCGCCGGAATGCCCTGCGCGGTCAGCTGCTGGGCGAGCTTCTTGGCGTGATGCTTCGTGCGCATGAAGAGGATGCGACGACCCATCCCCGACGCGAGGGTGCGCACGAGCTCCTTCTTCTCGTCGACGCCGCCGACGTGGAACACGTGGTGGGTCATCGCGGCGACCGGCGAGTGGGCCTCGTCGACGGAGTGGAGCACCTCGTTCTGCAGGAAGCGCGTGACCAGCTTGTCGACGCCGTTGTCCAGCGTCGCGCTGAACAGCAGTCGCTGACCGTCTCGCGGGGTCTTGTCGAGAATGCGGGTCACCGACGGCAGGAACCCGAGGTCGGCCATGTGGTCGGCCTCGTCGATGACGGTGATCTCCACGGCATCCAGCTTGACGAAGCCCTGCGAGATGAGGTCTTCGAGACGGCCGGGGCACGCGACGATGATGTCGACGCCGGCCTTGAGCGCGGCCACCTGGCGGTTCTGGTTGACGCCGCCGAAGATGGTCGTCGTCGTCATGCCGTACGCGGCGGCCAGGGGCTCGAGGGTCGCATTGATCTGCGTCGCGAGCTCACGGGTGGGCGCGAGCACCAGACCGAGCACGCGGCCGGAGCGGCGGGTGCCGCCGGCGAGGGGACCGCCGAGGCGCGCGGCGAGCGGGATGGAGAAGGCGAGCGTCTTGCCCGAACCGGTCTTGCCGCGGCCGAGCACGTCACGACCGGCGAGCGTGTCGGGCAGGGTGTCGACCTGGATGGGGAACGCGGTGGTCTTGCCGTCCTTCGCGAGGACGTCGAGGAGGGGGGCGGGCACGCCGAGCGCGCCGAAGGTGATGTCAGACATGGTGGTGTTTCTGGGCACGGGGGCCCGGATCGGTGGCCTCTGCGCGGATGCGCACAGGGTCGCCGTACGAAGAATGTCAGCCGATCATCCGGTCAGAACCGGGCGGCGAGGGAAGCGTTCTACGACGCGAGAGGCACCCGAGTGGTGCCGCAAGTGGTTCCAGCCTACCAGCGCCGCCGGTTCTCCGGCGGCGGAGGCCACGGCATCCACCCCGCCGGTGTCCCACTTTCTGTCGCCCGCACCCCGCTCGGGCGACAGAAAGTGGGACACCCTCCGGCGAAAGTGGGACACCCTGCGCCGACAGTGGGACACGGCGTGCGGGTGCGGGGTCAGGTGGCGAAACGGTCGGTGGCTGCGCGGAGGGCGCGGGCGATGCCGGGCTCGGATGCCGCGTGTCCCGCGTCGTCGACGACGACGAACTCCGCTTCCGGCCAGGCCCGGTGCAGGTCCCACGCCGTCATGATCGGCGTGCAGATGTCGTAGCGGCCCTGCACGATGACCGCAGGGATGCCGCGGATCGCGCCGACGTCGTCGATGAGCTGTCCTTCGCGCAGCCACCCGCCGTGCATGAAGTAGTGGTTCTCGATGCGGGCGAACGCGACCGCGGTGGCCGCATCGGTCATCGACGCGACGAGGTCGGGGTCGGGGTGGAGCGTGAGCGTCGACATCTCCCACGTGGTCCACGCGATCGCGGCCGGCTCGTGGACCGCCGGGTCTGGGTTCGTGAGCCGGCGATGGTAGGCCTCGATCAGCCGCGAGCGCTCGAGCACGGGGATCGGCGCCAGATAGCTCTCCCACCGGTCGGGGAAGATCGCCGCGGCACCCCCCTCGTAGAACCACTCCAGCTCGTGGCGTCGCAGGGTGAAGACGCCGCGCAGGACGATCTCGCTCACGGCATCCGGATGGCACTGGGCATAGGCCAGGGCGAGCGCTGACCCCCACGACCCGCCGAACACCTGCCACGTCTCGATGCCGAGGTTGCGCCGCAGCAGCTCGATGTCGGTCACGAGGTGCCACGTGGTGTTGAACCGCGGGTCGGCGTCGGGTGCGCTCATGTGGGGCGTGGACTTGCCGCACCCGCGCTGGTCGAACAGCACGATCCGGTACTTCGCGGGGTCGAAGAACCGCCGGTGCCACGGGGACGTCCCCGAACCCGGGCCGCCGTGCAGGAACACGACCGGCTTGCCATCGGGGTTGCCGGACTGCTCCCAGTAGACGCGCTGCCCGTCGCCGGCCAGCAGGTACCCGGTCTCGTACGGCTCGATGTCGGGGTAGAGGATGTCGTCCAGGTGGGCGGGGCCGTTCACAGTTCTCCTCCCGACACCGAGAAGGTGTCACAGGCGCCGAGCCCGTTCTGATAGCCCGCCGTGAACCAGCGCTGCCGCTGGGCGCTCGAGCCGTGGGTCCAGGTCTCGGGGTTGACGCGGCCCGACTGGGCCTGGATGTTGTCGTCGCCGACGGTGGCCGCGGCATCCAGCGCATCGCGAAGTTGCGCGTCGGTGGGCCGCTGGAGGTAGGCGACACCGTTGGCGTCCTTCGCCTCCGTCGCGTCGGCGATCCACGCGCCCGCGTAGCAGTCGGCCTGCAGCTCGGTGCGCACGCCGTTGCTGTCCGGGCCGGTCCCGTCATTCGGGTAGCGGTCCATGATGCCGGTCAGCTGCTGGATGTGGTGACCGTACTCGTGGGCGAGCACGTACAGCTGAGCGAGGCTGCCGGCCTGCGCGCCGAACTGGCTGCGCAGCACGCCGAAGAACGTCGGGTCGACGTAGATGGTCTCCTCCGGCGGGCAGTAGAACGGACCGGTCGCGTTGGAGGCGGTACCGCAGCGGGTCGAGGCGGCACCGTCGACGATGATCAGCTGCGGCGCACGATAGCCCTGCACGTGCGTGGACCAGTACACGTCGAGCGCCTTCTGGCCGAAGACGAGGCGGCAGTCGTCGTTCGCGTTCGCGTCGGCACCCGTGTCACAGCCCTGGATCGCCGAGTCCTGCGCGGTGCCGCCGGCGCCGCCGAGCAGACTCGTGACGTCGCCGCCGGTGAAGAGGATGAGCAGCAGCACGGCGATGCCGCCCAGCCCGGCGAGACCGCCGCCGGCGACGGCTGCGGTGCCTCCCCCGCGTCCTCGTCGCCGTGCGGTCGTGCCTCCCAGCTCTGCATTGCTGTTGAAGGTCATGCCCCACCGTATCGTCCCGCGACGCGTCGCCGTAGGCTCGAGACATGGATGCCACGACAGTCACCGTGACCGGAGCCGGCGGACAGATCGGCTACGCGCTGCTGTTCCGCATCGCCGCCGGCGACATGCTGGGAGCCGGCCGCCCGGTGCGACTGCGTCTGCTGGAGATCCCCCAGGGGCTCAAGAGCGCAGAGGGCGCGGCGCTCGAGCTGCAGGACTGCGCCTTCCCGCTGCTCGCGGACGTCGAGATCACCGACGACCCGCGCGTCGCCTTCGACGGAGCGAACCTCGCAATGCTCGTCGGGGCGCGTCCGCGCGGCGCCGGCATGGAGCGTGCCGACCTGCTCGCGGCCAACGCGGGCATCTTCGGACCGCAGGGCGCGGCGCTCAACGAGGTCGCCGCCGGCGACATCCGCGTCGTGGTGGTGGGAAACCCCGCCAACACGAACGCGCTGATCGCCGCGGCGGCCGCGCCCGACATCCCGGGCGAACGCTTCGCCGCACTGACTCGGCTGGATCACGATCGGGCCCTCGCCCAGCTCGCCGCCGCTCTGGAGGCGCCCGTGGCGGCGGTGCAGGGCGTCGCCATCTGGGGCAACCATTCCGCGACACAGTTCCCGGACGTGGCGCACGCGAGCGTGAACGGTCGCCCGGTGCTCGATGCGCTGGCCGACAAGCTCGGCGGGGCGGATGCCGCGGCATCCTGGCTCGACGACGTCTTCGTGCCGCGCGTCGCGAAACGCGGCGCGGAGATCATCTCGGTGCGCGGCTCGTCCTCGGCGGCCTCCGCCGCCAACGCCGCGATCTCGCACGTGCACGACCTGGTCCACGGCACGGCGAACGGCTGGACCTCGGCGGCGGTGCTGTCGCACGGAGAATACGGCGTGCCGGAAGGACTGTATTCGTCGGCGCCGGTCACCAGCGACGGCACCGCTTACCGCGTGGTGGACGGGCTCGATGTCGATCCCCGTGGACGCGCGCGCCTGGACGCCTCCGTCGCCGAGCTGGTCGCCGAGCGCGACGCGGTGCAGGCCCTCGGCGTGATCTGAGTCGGCGGTGACCGATCTCACGTGGCTGATCGCCGGCATCGCGGTGATCGGCGTCTCGACGGTGCTCGCCCGACGACTGGGCGTCGCCGGCCCGCTCATCCTCGTCGCGATCGGGCTCGTCGCCTCGCTCCTGATGCCGAAGTTCTCGGTGCCCCCGGAGCTGATCCTCGTCGGCATCCTCCCGCCCTTGCTGTACGCGTCGGCGGTGCGCCTGCCGGCGATCGAGTTCCGCCGCGACGCCGTGCCGATCGCGGGCCTGGCCGTCGTGCTCGTCGTCATCAGCGCGCTCGCTCTGGGGACGCTCTTCTACGTCGCCATTCCGGGACTCGACTTCGCCCTCGCCGTGGCCCTCGGGGCGATCGTCAGCCCGACGGATGCCGTGGCCACCTCGATCGCGAAGAAGCTGGGCATCTCCCCGCGCGTCATCACGATGCTGGAGGGCGAGAGCCTGCTCAACGACGCGACGGCGCTCGTGCTGCTGCGCAGCGCCGTCGCGGCATCCGCGGCGGGGTTCTCGCTGGGCAGCACGATCGGTGCCTTCGCCTGGGGCGTGCTCGTCGCCGTCGTGATCGGCGTCGCGGTGGGCCTGCTGACCCTGCGGGTGCGGCGGTGGATCGGCGAGCCGGTGGCGAACACCGCCGTCGGCTTCATCGTGCCCTTCGTCGCCTACCTTCCGACCGAGCACCTCGGCGGGTCGGGGCTCGTCGCCGCGGTCGCGGCGGGCATCACCGCCGGCCAGGGCGCGGCCCGCTGGTCGACTCCCGAGCAGCGCGTGTCGGACGAACTGAACTGGCACACGCTCGAACTGTTGCTGGAGGGCGCGGTCTTCCTCATCATGGGGTTGGAGCTGCGCGACATCGTCAGCGCCAACATCGAGAAGCACAGCGGCGTGGGCGTCGGCATCGGTCTCGCCCTTGCCGCCCTGGCGATCGTGCTCGCGGTGCGGGCGCTCTATGTGTCGGGTCTGGTGACACTCATCGGTCGTCGCGCCCGCCGGATGCAGCGTGACCGATTGCAGGCCTTCAGCGACCGGCTGGACGCCTTCGACGTCGAGAAGGGCGACCTGCGCGATCTACGCCCGCAGCCCGGCGAGAACCCGAACCCCGCTCCGCGAAGCGGCGGACTCGTCCGGCGCACGACCGGGCGCGCGGCGCGGCGCGTCGCGCGGCGGTGGGCGCGGCGCACGCCGGATGCCGCCTCCGCCCAGCGTCGGGTCGAGGGCGTGCGCGCCCGCGTCGGGCGCGTCCTCAACGACATGGACTACTACCAGGCCTCCCCGCTCGGCTGGAAGGAGGGCGTCGTCATCGTCTGGGCCGGGATGCGGGGTGTCGTCACCCTCGCCGCGGCGCAGACGCTCGATCCGGACACCACGCCCGCCCGCGAACTGCTGATCCTCATCGCGTTCGTCGTCGCGCTGGTGAGTCTGATGGTGCAGGGGCTGAGCCTGCCGTGGGTGATCCGCGTGCTGCGTATTCCGTCGGCCACCGGCGACGGCAGCAGCAGCGAAGAGGCCGACCGCCTCGCCGACGAACTGCGTGAGGCGGCGCTGGCCCACCTGCGCACGCCCGGGCTCGCCGATTCCTCGGGCGAGCCGTTTCCCCCGGAGGTGCTCTCCAAGCTCGCCGAGCGCATGAGCAGCCCGCCGATCGAGGCGCCCGAGATCAGCACCGCGAGTGTCATCGACCTGCGGATCTCTCTGATCGAGGCCATGCGCGAGCGTCTCGTCGACGTATCCAGCGAGGGGTCGTACTCCTCGGCGACGCTCCGACACGCTCTCGCGCAGCTGGACGCCGACCAGCTCAGCATCCAGCTGCGACGCGACCCCGACGACTGAACCGGATCGCGTCGCGGATCGGCTCGCGTGTCGGCGCGGTAGGACACAATGGATGCCGTGAGCACCGATCAGCCGGACGACCAGCGCGCCCCCGCCGACTACGCCGAGTCGGTCGCCCTGCCCGCCGTCACGTCGGCCGTGCCGGTCGTGGTGTCCGGCACGGACTGGTGGGCGGCCCGTCCCGCCGGCTCACGCCTCGTAGGACTCGTCGTCGCGCGCGACGATCTGCCGTCGGTGATCGCGCAGCGTGACGCCCTCGCAGACTTCGGGGTGCCGATCGAGGGCTTCCGCCACCCCGCCCCCGAGACCGGGGAGAGTTGGGCCGAGCGCCTCAACCGCCTGTTCGGCCGCCTCGTGTCGGGCGATGTCGTCGTCGTCGCCGACAAGCACGCCCTCGGTCGCACGGTCGATGAAGAGACGCACGCCATCGCCGAGCTGCGGCGCCGCGGCATCATCGTGAAGGTGCTGGGCCACTCCCGCAGCTGAGCGTCAGGTCGCGTCAGCCGCGCCCCACGACGATGCGGCGACGATCGCGTCGAAGAGGCCCAGCATGGCGTGCGGGATGTCACCCAGCGGCGTCGACATCTGCACGAGGGCGACCTGTTTGTGGCCGGGCACGGTGTACCAGTATCGGGCGACGAGGCGCTTCTGCTCGGCGGAGGCGCCGTCTTCCTCGATGAGCTGGGTGCTCACGGCGTGCAGACGCAGCACGGCCGAGCCTGCGGCATCCACT
>NZ_BADB01000378.1:0-48919 GCF_000333415.1 Microbacterium sp. B24
TCGGACCCGGGGATCCTCTAGAGTCCCGGAGAAGAAGTCGGCGTAGGCGTCGGCGACTCGTTGCGGGGTCGCCTTCAGCCCCGGGCGATCGGGGTCCTCCCCGATCGCGACGAGGATGTCGCGCACGGCGGCGGCGACGCGGTCTCGATCGACGGCCACGTCACGAGCCTAGGCGGTGGCGGGGCGCGCCTGCCCGCTCGGACGCCGCTGCGCCGCGGTCTGCGCCGCGGGCTGCTCCTCCGCGACGGATGCCGCAGCCAGCCCGGCCTCGTCCTGACGACGGGGCACGTCCACCGGCGGCAGCATCGAGACGGGGCGGTCGTCGCTGGAGAGCCACTGCGGGCGCGGCGGCAGCTTCTTGACGTCGCGGAAGATCTCGGCGAGCTCGAGGTGGTCGAGCGTCTCCTTCTCCAGGAGGGCGAGGGCGAGCTTATCGAGGATGTCGCGGTTGGCGTTGATCACCTCGTAGGCCTCGTTGTGGGCCTGCTCGATGAGATCGCGCACCTGCTTGTCGACGCGCTCGGCGATGCGCTCGGAGAAGTCGCGGCCGTGACCCATGTCGCGGCCCATGAAGACCTCGCCGGACGACGAGCCGAGCTTGACGGGTCCGACATCGGTGGTCATGCCGTACTCGGTGACCATCTTGCGGGCGATGCCGGTGGCCTTCTCGATGTCGTTGCTCGCACCGGTGGTCGGGTCGTGGAAGACGATCTCCTCCGCGACACGGCCGCCCATGGCGTAGGTGAGCTGGTCCTGCAGCTCGTTGCGGGTGACCGAGTACTTGTCCTCCAGCGGCAGCACCATCGTGTAGCCGAGGGCCTTGCCGCGCGGGAGGATGGTGACCTTCGTGACCGGGTCGGTGTTGTTCATCGCCGCCGCCGCGAGGGCGTGACCACCCTCGTGGTACGCGGTGATGAGCTTCTCCTTGTCCTTCATGATGCGCGTGCGACGCTGCGGACCGGCGATGACGCGGTCGATGGCCTCGTCGAGTGCGCGCATGTCGATGAGCTGCGCGTTGGAGCGCGCCGTGAGCAGCGCGGCCTCGTTCAGCACGTTCGCGAGGTCGGCACCGGTGAAGCCGGGCGTCTTGCGCGCGATGACGGCGAGGTCGACCGAGGGCGAGAGCGGCTTGCCGCGGCCGTGCACCTCGAGGATGCGCTGGCGACCCTTGAGGTCGGGGGCATCCACGCCGATCTGACGGTCGAAGCGGCCCGGGCGCAGCAGCGCCGGGTCGAGGATGTCGGGACGGTTCGTGGCGGCGATGACCAGCACCGAGGCCTTCGGGTCGAAGCCGTCCATCTCGACGAGCATCTGGTTGAGCGTCTGCTCGCGCTCGTCGTGACCGCCGCCCATGCCGGCACCGCGGTGGCGGCCGACGGCGTCGATCTCGTCGATGAAGATGATCGCCGGGGCGTTCTCCTTGGCCTGGTTGAAAAGGTCGCGCACGCGGCTCGCGCCGACGCCCACGAACATCTCGACGAAGTCGGAGCCGGAGATGGAGTAGAACGGCACGCCGGCCTCGCCGGCGACGGCGCGCGCGAGCAGGGTCTTACCGGTTCCGGGAGGGCCGTACAGCAGCACGCCCTTCGGGATGCGGGCGCCGACCGCCTGGAACTTCGCCGGGTCCTTCAGGAAGTCCTTGATCTCCTGCATCTCCTCGATGGCCTCGTCGGCACCGGCGACATCGGCGAAGGTGACCGTCGGGGTCTCCTTCGTCACGAGTTTCGCGCGCGACTTGCCGAACTGCATGACCTTGCTGTTGCCGCCCTGGGCCGCGGAGAAGAAGAACCAGAAGAGCAGACCCAGCAACAGGATGGGGATGAGCAGCGACAGCAGGCTCTCGAAGAAGGTGGTGCGCGGGACGACGTCGTTGTAGCCGTCCTTCGGGGTCGCGGCATCCACGGCCGAGACGACCTCGTTGGCGCGCGCGCCGACGTAGTAGAACTGCACCTGCGTGGCGCCTTGGAACGGCGCGGACAGGGTCATGTCGACGCGCTGGTCGCCGTCGGTGTTCGTCACCTGGGTGACGGTGCCGCCCTTCAGGAGCGTCAGGCCCTCCTGCGTCGTGATCTGCTTCGCGCCCGTGAGCGTCGAGATCAGCGACATGCCGATCAGCAACAGGGCGCCGATGAGCAACACGTAGACGAACGGGTTGCGGCTGAGCTTCTTGAAGTCCATGATCCGCTCAGGCTACCGCGCGGCGACTATGGGGCGTCTGTGCATTCGCCACAGGCGAACCGGGAGCGGCCGCGCACCCCCGGTCGTTGAGCGAGCGCAGCGAGTCGAAACGCCCGCGCCGCGTTCAGCTGTAGACGTGCGGCGCGAGCACCGCGACGTCGCGGAGGTTGCGGAAGCGCTCGTCGTAGTCGAGGCCGTAGCCGACGACGAAGTCGGTGGGGATGTCGAAGCCGACGTAGCGGCAGTCGATCTCGACCTTGGCCGCCTCGGGCTTGCGCAGCAGCGCGAGGATCTCGATCGAGGCGGCGCCGCGCGACGCGAAGTTCTCCAGCAGCCAGCTGAGGGTCAGGCCCGAATCGATGATGTCCTCGACGATCAGCACGTGCTTGCCGGTGAGGTCGGTGTCGAGGTCCTTGCGGATCTGCACGACACCGCTGGACTTCGTGCCGGCGCCGTAGGACGACACGGCCATCCAGTCGATGACGACGTCGCGGCGAAGCTTCCGCGAGAAGTCGGCCATCACCATGACGGCGCCCTTCAGCACGCCGATCAGCAGCAGATCCTTGCCGGCGTAGTCGGCCTCGACGCGCGCGGCGAGCTCACCCAGCTTGTCGTGGATCTGCTCCTCGGTGACGAGGACGGTGGACAGCTGGTCAGCGATGTCGGCTGCGCGCATTCCTCGATTTTAGGCACGGATGCCGCGGCACCTCAGTCGGCCGCCGTGAAGACCAGACGGGTGCCGCTGCGCTGGGCGCGGCATCCGGGCAGGTCGATCGGGCCCTGGCCGCGCCAGTCGGTGACGAGCCGGGCGACCTCGAGGGTCTGCACGCGGGTGAGGCTCACGCCGAACTCGCTCGCGACGACGTGGCGGATGATGCGGTGGCGCAGCGCGGGCGGGTTGGCCGCGAGCGCCGGCACCGACACGGCGATGCCGGCTTCGGCGTGCTCGACGATGTCTTCGATCGTCTCGTCGATCATCTCGGCGAAGGCCGCGGCATCCTCGCGCAGCTGATCGCTCGTGCGGGCGAGTGCCTCGGCGACGCCCGGGCCGAGCTCCGCTTCGAGCACCGGCATGACGTCCTGGCGCACGCGCACCCGGAGGAACCGGCGGTCGAGGTTGTGCGGGTCCTCCCACGGTGGCAGGCCCGCGGCGGTGCACGCGGCGCGGGTGGTGGTGCGGCGCACGTCGAGCAGGGGGCGCAGGATGCGGATGCCGTCTTCGACCCGGTCGGGCGACATGCCGCCGAGGCTCGCGGCACCGGAGCCGCGAGCGAGGCCGATGAGGACGGTCTCGGCCTGGTCGTCGAGGGTGTGGGCGAGCAGGATGGCTTCGGGCCCGGCATCCTTCGCGGCGGCGAGCAGGGCGGCGCGGCGGGCATCGCGGGCAGCGGCTTCGGGCCCGCCCTCCGCACCGACCTCGACGCGGATCACCCGGGCGGCCAGCCCCTGCTCTTCGGCGACGGCGGCCGCACGGGCGGCAACGCGGTCGGATCCGGGCTGCAGTCCGTGGTCGATGATCGCCGCGGATGCTGGGACCCCGGCTTTCGGCGCCTCGAACGCGACCGCGTCGGCGAGCGCGAGCGAGTCCGCGCCGCCGGACAGACCCACCAGCACGGGGCCGGTGACCGTGGCGAGGGCCGCGCGCACCGCCCGGCGGATCTCGGCGACGGCGGGGTCGAGGCTGGGGCGGTGGTCCACGGCATCCACGCTAGCGACTGGCCGCGTTCACAACTCCGCCTCAATGGGGGTAGCGGCGCCCCCGAGGGCGGATCCAGGCCTCTGAGGCGGAGTTGCGCACGCGACGACGGCGGAACGGCCACCGGGCCTGCCGACTAGGCTGGATGCCGGCATCCACCAGACCCTCCGAAGGAGAACCAGCATGGGCGCATACGACGCCGTCATCGAGATTCCGCGCGGCAGCCGCGTGAAGTACGAGGTCGACCACGGCACCGGCCGCGTGTTCCTGGACCGCGTGCTGTTCACGCCGATGGGCTACCCCGCGAACTACGGCTTCTTCGAGGACACCCTGGGCGAGGACGGCGACCCGCTCGACGTGCTGCTGCTGCTCGATCGCGACCTGTACCCGGGTGTCATGGCCAAGGTGCGCCCGGTCGCCGTGCTGAAGATGCTCGACGAGGCCGGCGGCGACGACAAGGTCGTGGCGGTGCTCGCGAAGGACCCGCGCTGGGCGCACATCCAGGACGTCGACGACCTCGACGAGTGGACCAAGGGCGAGATCGGCCACTTCTTCGAGCACTACAAGGATCTCGAGCCCGGCAAGTGGGTCAAGGTCGACCAGTGGGCCGGCACCGAAGAGGCCGAGCGCCTGGTCGCCGAGGCGTTCCAACGCTTCCAGGACGAGGGTGCGCAGACCGCCACCCAGGGTGAGGGCCACGCCCCCAAGACCATCTGAGACCTGGTCTCACACGCGAAGAGCGGATGCCGGTCGGCATCCGCTCTTCTGCGTTGCAGCACTCGTCAGTAGACGTTGATGCCGTGGTCGTAGAGCACGGGTGCCGGGTCGATGCGCACGCCCTGCCAGTACACCTCGAAGTGCAGGTGGCAGCCGGTGGAGGCGCCGGTGTTACCGACGTGGGCGATGAGGTCGCCCGCGTTGACCCACTGACCGACATCGACGTTGTAGCCGCCGTTGACGATGTGGGCGTAGCCGGTGACGACGCCGCCGCCGTGGTCGACCTTGACGTAGTTGCCCCAGTCGCCGGTGTACTGGGCCCACACGACGCGGCCGGAGGCTGCGGCGTAGATGGGCGACCAGCAGGAGGTGGCGAAGTCGATGCCGCGGTGACCGCCGCTGGTGCACACACCGTTGCCGCAGACCGAGCCGCGGTTTCCGAACCACGAGCTGATGTAGCCGGAGGCCGGGCGTACCCACCCGTCGGTGCCGGGCGTTCCGCCACCGCCACCGCCGCCTCCTCCGCCGCCACCGCCGCCGTTTCCGGCATTGGCGGCGGCCTCTTCGGCGGCCTTACGGGCGGCCTCGGCGGCCGCGGCCTGCCGGGCTTCTTCGGCCTTGCGCGCGGCTTCGACGCCGGCCTGGTAGTCGGCGACGGTCTTGGCGGTCTGGTCCTGGAGCGCGGCGAGCTGCGCCTGGAGGGTGCCGAGGTTCTTGTCCTGCTCGGCGAGCGCGGCCTGGGCAGCGGCGGCGGCATCCTGCGCGGCCTGCATCTTCTGCTGGGCTTCCTTCTGCAGGCGGTCGCGCTCGTCGCGGGCGAGCTTGGCCTTGTCGCTCAGGCTCTGGGCGTTGTTGCGGGCGCTGATCGCGTCGGCGTAGACGCCCCGGTTGGCCGCGACGAGACGGTCCATCGTGCCGAGCTTGGCGAGCAGGTCGTCGGCGCTGGCGGCGGAGCCGGAGAAGAAGAGCTCCATCGACGGGTCGCTGCCGCCGGCACGGTACTGCTGAGCGGCGAGACGGCCGAGCTTCTTGGCCGAGGCGGTTGCGCGGGCCGACTCGTCGTCCGCCTGCTTCTGTAGAGCGTCCGCATTGTCGGACGCGGTCTCGAAGTCGATCTGCGCCTGCACGTATTCGTTGGCGAGACGCTCGGCGTCTGCCTGCTTGGCGGCGACGTCGGCCTGCAGGGCAGCGATGAGGCCCTGGATGCGGGTGACTTCGTTGGCTTTGGCGGCCTCGTTGTTCTTGGCGTTCTGCACGTCGTCCCACGAGGGGTAGTCGGCAGCGAACGCGGATGGGCTGAACCGCAGGCCGAAGGCGCTGACGGCGCCCAGGCTCAGCACGCCCAGGCCGGCCAGTCCCAGCGCGGATCGGCGGCTCACCGGGCCGCGCAGGCCCGCAATCTCTGTGGCGGTCGGCGCGCAGCCGCAGTCTTCCGCCGAAGCGGCCTTCTCGGTCTTCACCTCGAACCTCCGTCTTTCACGCGCGTCGACCCCCGCCATCCCGCGATGGCAACACACGTCACACTAACAACATTCGTCACATTCGCCCAGGGGTTTCTGGTGATGAAACCGCTGGGAGACCGGGGCAATTCGGAGGCTCGCACGTGCCGCGCCCGCGGCCATCCTCCCCTGCGGAGAGCGCGCGGCACGGCATCCCACGCCCTCGATTTCCGATTTGCTGGATGATCTCTTATGCTTGAGCGTCGGTAAGAATGAGCCTCCGGGTTCGCTCGGCCCCATCGTTTAGCGGCCTAGGACGCCGCCCTTTCACGGCGGTAGCACGGGTTCGAATCCCGTTGGGGTCACTCTCCGACACACAACTGAATACGTATGGCCCTGTAGCGCAGTTGGTTAGCGTGCCGCCCTGTCACGGCGGAGGTCGCGGGTTCAAGTCCCGTCAGGGTCGCTCCGAGCGACGGGCCCTTTTCTTTCGAGATCGAGGGCCCTTCGTGTAGGACGCGGCAGATTCTTTCCAGCGGATGCCGCGCGGCTCTGTAGCTCAGTTGGTAGAGCGCACGACTGAAAATCGTGAGGTCACGGGATCGACGCCCGTCGGAGCCACACGAACCGTCGTTACAACGGTTCCAGAAACCCTCGCCTAGCTTCTACATGGCGGGGGTTTTGCTTTGGGCTAGTGAGAAGTGGTTTCCGGGTCGACGTTTCTGGGTCCCTGAGCCTGTCGAAGGGCCCGGTTCCCGAGTGAGCGCAGCGAGACGCAGGACGCCCTGACGCTGCCCCCCGGGACGTTGTGCCGGTTTTGTGTCGGTTACGGTGCCTTTCGACGCAACGCACACGACACATCGGCACCTTCCGATCTGCCTAGAGCTGCGAAGATGCCCCGCGCGGCGGACGAGATCGCCCCAGTACCCGAGTAGGCTCCCGATGACATCGTCACGCGAAGCGCCCGCAGGGTCGGGAGCCTACTCGGGTACTGGCAAGACGAAACCCCGGCGATGTGGCTGAGCCAGTGATCGTTCCGGGGTCTTCGTGTATAAGCATACGGTCAGGATCCTGAATGTCAACCGAACGAGCCGCGCTCAGCGCCGAGGACTACGAATCGCTCCTCCCGCTCGTGACTGCCGAGCGGCTGGGATCGTACTCCCGAGCCACTGATGGCGGCACTGCGGCTGCTTTCGCCCTCTATGAATGGAACATGCGCGCAGCCGCGAGCGTGATGGAGCTCACCTCAATGGTCGAGGTGATCGCCCGTAACGCCCTCGACACGCAGTTGCGTAGTTGGGCGACCCGCAAGCACGGCCACCCGTCTTGGCTTGATGTCGTGCCGGTCGATCAACAAGGACGCAAGGACATTCAGCAGGCCCGAGATCGAGCGACCCACCGGGGACGCCGGCCAGAAGTTCACGGGCGCGTCATCGCCGAGCTTTCGCTGGGGTTCTGGCGGTACCTGGTCGAATCGCGCTATCTGACCTCGCTTTGGGTGCCTTCGACGCACGCCGCGTTCGCGCACGGACATCCCGACCTCCGCACCAGGCGGCGCGACGTCGGATTCCGGATGCAGCAGCTCAACTTCGTCAGGAACCGCGCCGCCCATCATGAACCCATCCATCAGCGTAATCTCCGACGCGATTTGGGACTCGCCCTGGATCTGGCGCAATGGATCTCGCCAACCGCGGGCGAATGGGTCGCGAACACCACGTCACTCCCCGCTGTTCTCGCCGAGCGCCCAAGTTCCTCATAGTCTCGCATTCAGTACAGCTTTTGTCCTCGATTCGGGGTACAAATCATGCATGACTGGTTCCACCATCGCAAAGCTCGGCACAATCGCCGCTGAGCACTGGGGCATGGTCACGACAGCGCAAGCTGCCGACGTCGGCGTCTCTCGCAAGACAATCTCAAGCCTCACCGCATCCGGCGCCCTCGAACGCCACGCACAGGGCGTCTACCGGATGGCCGGCGCACCCGAAGCCATGCTCGAGATCGACACCCTCACTCACCTTTCATGGTGGACGCTGGGAAACTGGAACGAGCGCGGGTCATCGAAGATCAGGGGCCTGATAAGGGTGCGATCGCAAGCGAAGAAGTACTGGCGGTTGGCGATGATTCCCTTTTCCCGCTCCAGGCAGCCCTCAGCTACGATATTGCTCAGAACCTTTATGTGGGGCCCGACAACCTCCTCGTTGAGGGGACTAGCGACTTCACTTATCTCACGGTTCTTAGTGATCACCTGAAGTCCATCAACCGTGAAAGAATAAACGGTCGATGGCGCGTGCTTCCCGCGGGTGGCGCGACCAACATTCCTACTTTCGTGGCTTTGACCGGTAGGAACTTGGACGTCACTGTTTTTGTCGACGGGACGCCATCGTCGATCACGAAGCTCACTAATCTGGCTGACCGAGGGCTCCTCAAGAGGAAGCGCATCTTGGTGACCGATATGTTCGCAGAGATTGACCCATCGGGCATCGAGGATCTCTTCGAGCCCGAGGACTTCCTCGCGCTCTACACGAAGGGCTTCAAGACCCGGCTCGCAATGTCAGCGCTCAACGCAAGGACCGCATCATCTCCCGCATCTCGCGGGCCGTCGGGACCGAATTCACAGCCCATGGCGTTCCTGCCGACTATCTACTTCGTCATCGCAGCGAAGTGCTGCCAACTCTTTCTGACGTGACCCTCAACCGGTTCGAGGCCGCATTCAAAGCCATCAACGCGACACTCACTTAGTAGCTGCTGCTACGCCGAGGGCACGGACGCGCAGTGGGATCAACGATCTCCAGCACCAACGCCGACCGACCGCTGACATCGTTCACACGAGCCTCGACGAACTCTTGGACCCGTGTCGCCACGCCCGAGTTCAAACGGCGGGCCCCGACCGCGAGCGGTTCAGCGTGGGCGCTACCCTGGCTACATGAACTCACCGCCGGGCTCGCTCACGCCGATCTTCGTGACCCTCGTAGCGATTCTGGTTGCGCTAATCGCGGCTGTGGTAGTTGTGCGTACCTTCCGGTCGAGTTACCTCCGCAAGGTGACGTTGGATGACACCACGATTCGAAACCTCCAAGCCGAAATCACAGACGGCGCCCGGCGGGCATCCATCCAGCCTGGCATGGAGGTTGATCTTGCCGGATTCTGGCGCAAGAGCGGAATTAAGGAGCCTGACCGCCGCGCGGTTATCCAACCCTTGATCGATAGCAACATCTTCGGGTGGTACGAGCGCAAAAGCAATGCCGCGTTCGAGCAGTTCCTTGCTGACGTCGGCCGACTGATGTGGAACCCCACCCGGACCAAGGTCGTCGTCTCTCAGTGGGTGAGGGACGACCGCGAGGCCGCCCAAGTCGTAGTCGAGCAGGCACTCGGTCCGTTGTACTTTGGGGACGTAGACAACAGCACGACCTTGGGCGACCGCGCAGGACGCGACTTCACGGGTGGTGATCGCATCGGTGGCGACAAGGCCGGGGGCGATCTCACCAAGGTTCGTGCCGCAGGGTCAGTGATTGGAAGTGCGAACCAGGGCCGCACCAGCTTCGAGGGGTCACCTATCACCACCGGCGAGGAGCTCAGCTCCGCGCTCTGCGATCTCGCCAACCAAGCGGCACAACGCCGAGAAAGTGATGAGGTTGTTGCGGCGCTCCGTTGGGCTGCCGAGATGGCGGCGGGAAACAGCGTTCCAGATGCGCGTGATCAAGCGAAGCACCAGCGCACGCTGGACCGCGCGAGCGGTTGGGTCCGCAGCAGCTTGAGCGCCATTCTCGAAGGCGTGAGTGGCGCGCTGGCCGGCGGGTGGCTGCTAGACCTTCTCCGAGGCTAAGAGGTGTGCCGGTCCCGTGCCGGTAGCTCCGCTGAAACCACCCCCGACCAGCCGCGACCAACCATGACAACTTCCGAGGAATCACGCGGCAAACAGCGACCAACGAGCATCCACCACACCTCACGAAATCCAACTGAAAATCGTGAGGTCACGGGATTGACGCCCGTCGGAGCCACACGAACCGTCGTTACAACGGTTCCAGAACCCTCGCCTAGCTTCTACATAGCGGGGGTTTCGTCAACGCCGCGGTTCCGGTCTGGTCATCCTCGTCATTCGAGAGGGGCCCGGCATCCACCGCCCAGGTGTGATGCTCACGGACGCAACCCGAACGACTCACCTCCCCTTTACGGATGACGGTCCTCGGCGAAAGCCCGAGATGCTGCGACACCAGATCGGGATCCGTCTCGACGGAGCTCACGACCAGCGACGCTCGACCGGCGCGAATCATGAGCCGAGCATAGAGCGACGTCGCCGGTCAGCGGATGTTCGCTTCGTCGAGCTCGCAGTGCTCGACATCGACCGTCCCGATGAAGACGCCGGTCTGATTCCACGCCCACGAGCCCGAGTCGAGATCCGCCGCGCGGAAGGAGGCGAGGATGCCGGGTCCCTGTCCGCCGAGGCTCGCCACCGTCACGCTCGTCCACCCGCTGGCAGGCGCCACGGCATCCAGGTGGAACACGTCACCCGTCTGGACGTCTCCGATGATCCGGGTCACCGACATCGCGGATTGCTCCGCTGATTCGTCATCCGACCACGTCACCTCGAAGAAGTCCGCGTTGCGGGCATCGCACGTCGCGAAATCGAGCGAGCCATCCGCGTTGATCCTCGCGGCGACACGGTTCACGGAGGAGCACCCGGCCAGCGTGACCCCCACGGCAAGAAGAGCCGCGATCCCCACGAAACGCACGGTCCGCCTCACGGGCTCACTCTAGGAGAACGGCCCCACCCCCGGCATCCGTTCTACCCTCGTGGTGTGACCGATGTCGCTGCCGCCTACGCTGCACGAGCGGCCGAGTACGTCGAGGTCGTCGGATCGATGACCGCCGTGCACCCCAGCGACAGACACCTCGTCGAGACCTGGGCGGCCGCGGCATCCGGCCCGATTCTGGATGCGGGATGCGGACCGGGGCACTGGACCCACCACCTCCACCAGCGAGGCGTGGGCATTCGCGGCTTCGATCTCGTGCCCGCGTTCATCGACGGCGCTCGCGCGACCTATCCGGGTGTCAGGTTCGACCTCGGCAGCATAGATGCGATCGACGAGAACGACGGCGCTGTCGGCGGCATCCTGTCGTGGTTCTCGACGATCCACCACGAGCCCGAACACATCGCCGTGCCCCTGAGCGAATTCGCCCGCGTTCTTCGGCCCGCGGGCACGCTGCTGATCGGCTACTTCGAGGGCGAGCAGATCGAGCCCTTCGACCACGCGGTCACGCGCGCCTACCGCTGGCCGGCATCGCAGCTGCAGTCACGGCTCGATCAGGCCGGCTTCGACGTCATCGAAACCCACCGGCGCTCCGAGCGCGGCCGTCGCCCGGTCGGCGCCATCCTCTGCGAACGCCGCGGCTGAGGCCAGGACGATAACGGCCAACCGGGCTGACGACCGCGTCGACGGATGCCGAGAACGCCGATTCCCGCGTCACCCGCCGAGGCCGTCGCGCATGTCCTCCCACACCGAGGCGAGCGCCTCCTCGAACGACAGCTCTGCCGAGCCTTCCAGCCACCGATCCATCGCGAGCTCGAAGCACGTCACGGCGATCGCGGCCAGCGTGCGCGCGTGCCGCGCGTCGGTGCCGCGGTGGGTCAGCGCCTCCTCGATCGCGCGCCCGAGGTGGTGGCTGCGGAGAAGATCGCGCTCGTGCAGCGCGGGCTCGCTGCGGACGATGCGGCGTCGACGCGCGATCGGCTCGCGCCACTCCTGCAGACCGCGGCACGCGGCGAGCAGCCCCTCGCGCACGACCGCGGAACCCGAGCTCTCGGGCGAAACGGCCGCCATGAAATCCGCGACGGCCGGGGGAAACTCGCGGTCTCGCAGGAACAGCACATCGCGCTTATCGGAAAAGTGACGAAAGAACGTGCGCGTCGTCAGCCCCGCCGCCTCGGCGATCTGCGGCACCGTCGTCCCGGCGAAGCCCTGCCGCTCGAACAAGCGCATCGCGGCGTTTTCGAGCCGGAGCGCGGCATCCGGAGACCATCGGGGCATGCTCCCATGATGACACGACGTGCCGTAACATATGCCGTGATGACATCACATGTCATCACCAACGGATGGACGCAGACATGAGACAGAACACCGCGGCGTGGATCGACGCCCCGTACGCCGAGCTCACGGTTCGCGAGGCACCGATGCCGACCCCCGAACCGGGCCAGCTGCTGGTCGAGGTGCGCGCACTGGCGGTGAACCCGCTCGACGCGATCATCCAATCCAACGGCGCGGTCATGTACGGGTGGCTGCGCTACCCGGTGATCCTCGGCGAGGACGTCGCGGGTGTCGTCGTCGGCGTCGGCCCCGGCATCGACGCCTTCGCCGTCGGCGACCGGGTCGTCGCCTACGCGATCGGGTTGGAAAAGGGCCGCGATGCCGTCGGCGAGAGCGGATTCCAGGCCTACGTCGCCGTCGACGCGAGCCTTGCCGCCCGGCTGCCCGACGACCTGCTCTTCGAGGATGCCGCGGTGTTGCCGTTGGCGGTGTCGACGGCCGCAGCGGGTCTGTTCGAGGCCGACCAGCTCGCGCTGGACTACTCCGCCCTCGGGGCGGCGGCGGCGCGCGAGGACGTCGTCGTCGTGTGGGGCGGGGCAACGGCCGTCGGCGGCAACGCGATCCAGCTCGCCCGGGCGGCCGGCTATCGCGTCATCACAACCGCATCCCCCCGCAACCACGAGCAGCTGACGCGGCTCGGCGCAGAGGGGGTCTTCGACTACCGCGACCCGAATGCCGTCAAGCGGATCATCGACGCGATCGGCGCCTCCCCCGTCGCCGGCATCCTCGCCATCGCGGTCGGGTCCGCGGAGCCCTGCCGGAAGATCGCGCGGGCCACCGGCGCCGCCAGGATCGCGATGGCCAGCCCACCGGTCTCCTTCTACGACCAACCACGCCGCCGCGGACTCTCGCTCCGCCGGATCCGCCTGTTCCTGCGCCTCGGAACACGCACCGCCCTCATGCAAGTCCGCAGCCGCACCCGCGGCATCCGCGCCTCGTTCATCTGGGGAAGCGCCATCGCGACCTCGCCCGTCGGGCCGGCGATCTGGGGCGACTACCTGCCCCGGGCCCTCGCCTCGGGCGCACACGTACCGTACCCGCAGGCGCGCCTCGCCGGGTCGGGGCTCGCAGCGATTCAGGGGGCGATCGACACGCTTCGCCGCGGCGTCTCGGCGCAGAAGCTGGTCATCGCGCTCGACCCGGCATCCACGGACTCCTGACCGCCGCCGACCGAGGATCCGGCGCTCAGCCGGCGGCCCGGAACGCGAACACGTCTTCCGGGGCGAAGCGGTACTCGTCGTCGCAGCGGTAGCCACGCAGCCACGGAACCCCGTCCACCACGCGAAGGTAGAACCCCTTCGGCACCTCGACGTCGTCGCTGATCGGCGCCGTCGCGACCTTCAGCGCTCCCTGTGGCGACCGACCCACCGACAGCACCGAATCCGTCGAGTTCGACTGGGTGAGCCACGCCAACCGGAGATACGGCGCGGCGTCCGGCGGGCAGAGCCCCCAGCCGAGGGATGCCGCCGCAGCAAACACCTCCGGCAAGGTCCCGCCGTCTGTCAGGCCCAACTCGTGCACGGTGCGCGCGACGATCCCGACGCGCTCGGCGGGTCGGGTGTCGAATGCCGAGTGAGCCAGAAGAGTCTCGGCGTGGGCGTTGAGGCCGACCCCGTGCTCCTGCAACCGCGCGGCCAGATCCTGTCGCGACAGCCCGCCCACCGTCAGCGGACTCGGCCCCGGCCAGGCCCATGCCTCCGGCTCGGTCGTCTCGACGCTCATCGTCTCAGCGTAGGCGGCGGCATCCGCGACTCGACGCTTACCCTCCGGGGCACTCGCACTCGCACACGCTGCCGCTGTAGCACTGGCACGGTAGCGGACTCGGGTCGACTCTCTCGGCCGGGGGCCGGGCGGAGTGGAGGCCACTGGCCAGCCCCACGCCGAGGTAGGCGCTGAAGAGCAGGGCGACGAGGGCCAGCGTGAACGCCGCCCATCGACTCCCCACGGCCGCGACGACCACGATGCCCAGGAGCACCGCGGCGACGATGCCGAAGCCCGCGGCGAAGGCGGCCGCCCCAGGTCGGCAGACGCCCGAGGTGTGGGGCCCATGGAGATGTCCGACTCGCCGCCCCTCGCCGCTGATCGGCGGAGAGGCCTGCGAGTTCATCCCTTCGACGCCAGCCGCAGCCGCAGTCGCATAGCACCGAAGGGATGCCCCGCGCCAGCCCACCGGCGTTGCGGCATCCGACTGCTACGTTTTCAGCCTCACTCAGAAGGCAGACATGACCGAGCGCGTAGCTGAGCGGGTGAAACGCCTGCTGCACGAACACCCCGACGCCGAGGTGCGTTTCACCGCTGCCGTGACCGGCGACAGCTACCTGTTCAGCATGAGCAGCGGGCGACCCGCGATCTTCGTCCACCCGCTGCACGAGCAGCTCGTGACCGATCTCCGCCGCGCTCACGCCGCTCACGTCGCGCCCACAGCGACGGCATGACGACGGGGTAGCCTGAACGTCGGACAGCACTGACGCGACGAAAGGCGAGAGCCGATGGCCGTGACCTACGCCTCCTTCAGCAGACGCACGCGCGCGAAGCTGACACCGCTCGGCGCCGCCGACTTCCTCTTCCTCGCGGCCTGGAGCGCCACCCACCTCGACGACACCTACGGCGCCTATCTCGACGAGATCGAGCACGGCGACGCACGCCGCGTGCTGCGCGACGCGCTCGACGCCGCGTGGACGGTGGTCGACGCCGGCACCCTCCGCAGCGGCACGCTCGACGCCGGCTTCCGGGACGAGCTGTCCGCGCACCTCGCCGCCGTGCGCGACATCGACATCGACGACCTCGACTTCACGAGACCTTCCGACAGCGGCGTCCTCAAACTGATGGAAGCGACCGAGGCTGCACTCAGCATCGCCGTGACACCAGACCCCGATCCCACCGACGCGCTCACCGCACTCTGGGCGCCGGTGGATGTGCTGAACACGATCAAGCACGGCGGGGCGTTGCGCCCCGAGACCGACCCGCTCGACGACGCCTTCTTCGCCGAGGAGCTCGCCGCGCAAGCCGCCGTCATCGCCGACCTCCAGGCGCAAGCGCGGCTGACCGGCGCCGATCGCCGCATCCACCGGTCATGACGATCGACTCGTTCCCCGCGTACCTCGCAACGCTCGAGAGGGCGATCGAGCGTCTCCCGTCCTCGGCGCGCCTCGCGTTCGGCGCCTGGTGCGCGCGACGGCTGTTCGCCGCGCACGCGGATGATCTGCCGGATGCCGCGGCACGGACCGCGGCCGCGGAGGCGCTGACGTTCGTCGAGCGTCGCACCGCCGCGGACACGGACGAAGCGGCATCCATCGACGCCGCGCTGCTGCGCCTGCAGACGATCGACGTCGACGAGATCGACGCGGTCACCAGCTCCGGTACCGGCGCGCTGAAGCTG
Source organism: Microbacterium sp. B24 (assembly GCF_000333415.1). Classification (NCBI taxonomy): domain Bacteria; kingdom Bacillati; phylum Actinomycetota; class Actinomycetes; order Micrococcales; family Microbacteriaceae; genus Microbacterium; species Microbacterium sp. B24. Next base: position 15,493 of record NZ_BADB01000378.1, read on the forward strand.
CTGGAGTGCCTCGAAGACGCGCTCGTGTTGAGCGAGAACGGTGACACCGCGTTCGCCGTGGCGTGCGCGCAGTGCCCGATCGACGTCATCGACGTGGTGATGACCGACGACCTCGGACTCGACACCCGTGATCCCACCACGCACATCCACCATCCGCTGCTGTCCGCGGAGATCGACGCGCAGATCGCCGAGCTGGAACGGCTCCAGCGCGGCAACCGCTCGCCCCGCCCGGCTGGCACCATGACCTGACAATGGCGACAATGAGAGCGTGCCCCGCCCCGCCGTCACGCCCGTCCAGCTCGATGCGACGCCCGCGACGATGCGCGCGGTCGTCGGCGATGGAGGCCTGAACGCCCGTGCGGCGATGCAGGCCGTCGTGACGTGGGCCTCGTCGGCGACGAGGCGCGAAGACCTCCTCGACCGCAGCGAGTTCCCTCTCGCCGGCGACATGCTCGCGTTCCTCGTCATGAATCAACTGGCCTACCGCGGTGTGGCGAGGCCGACCGAGCTCGCGGACGCCGCCCACACGGGGCGCTCGAACCTCAGCAAGGTGGTCCGGCGCCTCGAAGCGGCCGGTCTCGTGGGCCGCATGGCCAACCCCGCCGATGGCCGGGAGACCATGATCGGCATGACGCCCGCGGGACGCGAGGTCGCTCGCCGCATCGTGGCGGCCAGCGATATGGACCTCGCCGGCGCTCTGGCGGACTGGAGCGAGGACGATCGCGTGCGCTTCGAAGCGCTGCTCGTGCGGCTCGTGCGCGACCTGGACCGCCAGGTCGATGGCGACGTACACCGCATCGCCGGCGGCACCTGGGAGGATGCCGCGACACCGTGGCGCCCCGGCGATGGGCCGTGAAATCCGATATCATTGTCCAAGCGACAATCATTGACGACGTGCTGACCACGTCGAGAGCGGAGATGCCATGACGGAGACCGTGCGAATCGACGTGTCGACCGGCGCACTCCGCGGGCTTCGGGAGAACGGGATCGACCGCTTCCTCGGCATCCCGTACGCCGAGCCCCCGGTGGGCGCGCACCGCTTCGCGGCCCCCGTCCCCGCCCGACCCTGGACGCAAGAGCGCACCGCCGACAGCTTCGGCGCGACCGCGCCGCAGTCGCCCTACCCCGGCGAGATCGGCGAACTGCTCAGCTGCCCCGTGATCGAGGGCGACAACATCCTGACCGTCAACGTCTGGACACCCGCGACCCGCGCTGTCGACCCCCGGCCCGTCGTCCTGTGGCTGCACGGCGGCGCGCTCGAGCGGGGCGCCTCGGCTCAACCCGTCTACGACGGCACCGCCTTCGCCCGCGACGGGATCGTCTTCGTGTCGGCGAACTACCGACTGGGCGCCGAAGGGTTCAGCGTGCTCGAGGGCGCGCCGCGCAACATCGGCATCCTGGACGTGGCCCTGGCCCTGGAATGGGTGCACACCGAGATCGCCGCCTTCGGGGGTGATCCCGCGCGGATCACGCTGATGGGCGAGTCCGCCGGGGGCGCGCTCGTGGCCGCACTGATCGCCCGGCCGGCTTCCCGCAGCCTCGTGGCCGGCGCGATCATTCAGTCCGGACCGCTCGAAGCGCAGCGCGAGGTACAAGCCCGCCGTGCCTCCGACGCGATCGCGCGCCACCTCGGAATCCCCGCGACTCGCGACGGGTTCACCGCCCGCACCACCGCCGAGCTGGTGCAGGCCCGCTCGGAGATCTCCGCGGGATCTTCACCGGTGCGCGGCGCCCCCGGCTTCCAGCCCACGATCGACCCGGAGACCCTTCCGGCCTCACCGCTCGACGTGCTTGCGGAGGCCGAGCTCCCGCTGCTGATCGGAACCAACACCGACGAGTATCGGCTCTGGCTGACCCCCGACGCGCTCGCGAGCATCGGACCGGTGAAGTCCTGGCTCGCGCGCCGCGCGACTCGCAGCCCCGAACGCGCCGCCCGCGCGGTGCGGGGCGCCTTGCCGGACGCTTCCCCCGGCGAGGTGCTGGGACAGCTGCTGACCGATCGCATGCTGCGCGCCCCGCTGGTGCGGGCGGCGACGGCGCGCCCGGCACCGACCTATGTGTACGAGTTCGCCTGGGAGAGCCCCGTGCGCGACCTCCGCGCGGCCCATGGGCTGGAGCTGGGTTTCACGTTCGACCGGCTCGACGAGGAGGAGGCGATCCGCATGGCGGGCCCCGCTGCACCGGCCGAGCTCGCTCGCGCGATGCACGCCGCCTGGGTGTCGTTCATCGCCACGGGCGACCCGGGATGGCCGGCCTTCGACGCGAGACGACTCACGCAGATCTGGGACGATGCTCCGCGTATCGCGCCCCTTCGCCGCGCCGCGGTGGTCGACGCTCTGAGCTAATCGCCACTCGGCGGGGCGGCGCTCTGCCGACTCGCCGACAGCGAGGCCAGACGCCCGCCGATCTGGGCCTGCACGGCGGGCGACGCATACTGGAACACCACCTCGGCGAGCGTCTGCTGCCGCGTCCACCGCGTCGCCGCGAACATGGCGTCGGCCGCTCCCGGTCGATGCGCATCGAGCGCGTCGACAACCACGGCCAGGGCGTCCGCATCATCGATGATCTCCGCCAGCGCGCTGTCCAGGCTCACCGAAGCCGGAACCGGAGGCTCCGCCACGACGACCTCCCAGCGATACGTTCCGGTACCGACCACGACGTCCGCGCTCGCCCCCGGCAGACGAACCAACGCCTCGACGCCGGTCGGCAGCACCGCCTCCACGACGACACGCGCGCCGCCACGGCGCCAACCGACCTCGATCTGCCCGAACGGCGACGCGTACGTCACCGCCGCATCGTCGATGCCGACCAGCGGGTGCGGCGCGATCCGGATGCGGCGGTATCCGGGCTCGAGCGCCGTCATCCCGGCGAGGACGCGATGCATCCAGTCGGCGACCGCTCCGAGCGCGTAATGGTTGAAGCTCGTCATGTCGCCGGGGTTGATCGACCCGTCCGGGAGCATCGAGTCCCAGCGCTCCCAGATCGTCGTCGCGCCCATGGTGACGGGGTACAGCCACGACGGGCACCGCGTCTGCAGCAGCAGCCGCGCCGCCTGGGCGTCGTGACCGGTCATGGTGAGCGCATCGAGGACGAGCGGAGTGCCCACGAAGCCGGTGGCGATGCGGTAGCCGTTCTCGCGGACGAGATCGGCGAAGCGATCACCGGCGGCCTTTCGAAGCTCCTCCGGCAGCAGCTCGAAGACGAGAGCGAGCGCGTACGCGGTCGGGGTATCCGACATCAGCCGCCCGGCGGGGGTCACGAACTCGCGGACGAACGCCGCGGTCACCTCCTCCGCCACGGCCGCATAGGCCACGGCATCCGCGGACTCGCCGCACAGCGCGGCCGCGCGTGCGAGCACGCGGGCCGACCGCGCGAGTTGAGCGGTGGCCACGAGCCCCGTGGAGGTCATCGCCTGCGCCGGCCGATCCGGCGGCGCGGTGGGGTCGAGCCAGTCGCCGAACTGGAAGCCCCCCTCCCAGACGCGTGTCGGTCCGGCCAGCTCCAGGCAGCGATCGACCCACGCCTTCGCGCTCGGGTACTGCCGGCGCACGGTGTCGGCGTCGCCGAGGAGACGCTCGAGAACGTCGGGGACGATCACGGCGGCGTCGCCCCACGCTGCCGCCGGCCGGGCGATGCCGATGACGTCGGGCACCACGAACGGCACCGTCCCGTCGGCGGCCTGCTCGAGCGCGAGATCACGCAGCCATGAGTCGAGGAACCCTCGGACGTCGTACAGGAAGGCCGCCGTCGGCGCGAAGACCTGGATGTCGCCGGTCCAGCCCAGACGCTCGTCGCGCTGCGGGCAGTCCGTCGGAATCGAGACGACGTTGCCGCGAAGACTCCACACGACGTTGTCGTGCAGGCGCTGCAGCAGCGGATGCGATGTGCGGAATGAACCGGTGCGTTCGAGATCGCTATGCACGACGACCGCGGTGACGGCCCCTTCCGGAATCTCGCCCGGCCAGCCGGAGACCTCCGCGTACCGGAAGCCGTGGAACGTGAACTCCGGTTCCCACACCTCCGTGCCGGTGCCCGCGAGCGTGTAGCGGTCGGTCGCCGCGGCGCGGCGGAGCGGACGCGTGCCGAGGCGACCGTGCTCGAGCACTTCGGCGTGACGGAGCGTGATCCGCGTACCCCGAGGGCCCGCGACGCGCAAGCGCAGCCGGCCTACGAGATTCTGACCGAAGTCGAGGATCGTCGCGCCGTCATCGGTCGCGATCCGCGCGACCGGATGCCGCTGCTCGATCCGCCGCACGGGAGGCGAGACCCGCGGACCGGGAATCGTCTCACGTGGATACACGCGCGCCGGCGCCCACGAACCGTCATCGAACCCCGGTTCGTCCCATTCCCTGCCGGCCGCGTCGACGGGCTGTGCTCGGGCATCGTAGGTCTCGCCGTCATAGAGCCCGCTGGCAAGGAGGGCGCCGGTGGATGCCGTCCACGACGCATCCGTGCGCACCCACCGACGAGATCCATCGGCGAACTCGAGAAGCAACTGCGCGGCGACCCGCGGCTGGTCTCCGTAACGGGGGCGGGCGTTCTGACGGAAGCCGAAGTGCTCGGTCGCCCACAACCCGGCCGCGCGCAGACTCAGGCAGTTGCGCCCGGCACGGACGAGCGAGGTGACCTCGACGGTGTCGTGCACCGTGCGCGACGAGTAGGGCGTCCACCCCGGCGCGAGCACGTGATCGTCGACGTCGCGCCCGTTGACGGCGGCCCGATATCCGCCCACGGCGCTCGCGTAGAGCAATGCGCGCACCACCGCGGGGGCATCGCTGCCGCGGTCCGGGAGGTCGAACTCGCACCGCAGCAGGGCGGGCTGGGCGTGAGCCTGCGGCGCGGGGTGGCCGATCCACTCCGCATGCCATTCGTCGTCGGCGAGGAATCCGGCGACGACACGCACCGGGTCGCTCCACGCGCTGACGCTCCCGTCGACACCCACGACCCGCACCGACAGCGCGCCCGTCTCGCGCGGCTCCAGCGCGGCGAACGGCCAGGCAATGCGGAACCGCCCCTCCCCCGCAATTCGCGCGGACCGCGTCCGACCGGCGACGACCCAGCGCACCTCGGCGTGCTCCTGCCGCCACGCCGGCTCGCGGGCCTCGACGCGCCAGCCCATCCGCGGACAGGGCGATGGGACCGGGAGACCGGGCGCCGGGGCGTCGATGTCGACACGCACCACACGCACGGCCGACCGGTCGGTCATGCCGCACCCGCCGTCGAAGCGGCCTCGGGATCGGGCGCGGCCTCCTCGTCGAAGACGTGCGGTACCGCCCGCCGCCGGAACACCGCCCACGCGCACGCGAGCCCGAGCACGTTGAAGATCGTGAGGAGCACGTACAGCGTTGTCACCCCGGCATCCAGGATGAGGGGGGTGACCACGGCGAGTCCGGCCGCGGCGAAGCGCCCGACCGAAATGATCGCGCCTTGCGCCGTCGAGCGCAGCAGGGTGGGGAACGATTCCTGCGTCCAGACCTTCATGATCCCCTCGAACGCGAACGCCCCGCCCACTGCCGCCAGCAGAGCGCTGACGGCGTAGGTGACGAGAGAGAGACCGGCCACCACGATCACCAGCTTGGAGACGATCATGAGCACGGCCCCGATCTGAAAGTAGAGGAACCGCCGCGGGCCATCTGCGATCTTCATGAACCACAGGTAGCCGAGCACCGCGACCGGCACCATCGGCAGCGCGATGAGCGCGGCTTGACCGACCGTCGCACCGCCGTAGGTCACGACGATGTAGGTGCCGAACTGGCCGCTCGTGTTCGCGACGAGATTCGTCAGGGCGTAGAAGGCCATCAACGCGAGGAACGGCACGGCGTACGGCGGGCGCAGCAGGTCGCGTACACGCGCCCGGTCGGCGCGCACCGTGGCGACTCCGGCGCGCCGCTCGTCGCGCGCCACCCTCCACGCCACCGACTCGGGAATGGTCAGACGCCCCACGAGCACGAGAGCGGCCACGATGCCGATGTGCGCGAAGATAACCTGCGCACCCGGGCGCCCCAGGTCGCCGACGATGCTCGCAAGGACGGTGTTGACGACGATGCCGACGATCCACAGGAGGTTGGACAGCCCCAACAGCCGCCCCCGATTGCGGTCAGTCGCCGCCTCGGCGATCGTCGCGAGGGAGACGGGCAGGTCGGCACCCGTGCCGAGCCCGAGGAGCACGGCGCCGACGGTCACGATCGTGAACGACGGCGCCGCGATCAGAGACGCGACCGCGACGATCACCAACACCATCGTCGCAGTGAACACGGGGCGGCGCCCGAATCGATCACCGAGACGGCCGCCGATCAGTGCTCCGATCGCGATCGACAGCGTCAGAGCGCCGGCGGCGACTCCGACTTCCCACTGCTCGAGGGTGAGGTCTTTCTGGAGAATCACGAGCGAGGTGCTGAAGCCGGTGATGGCGGCGGAGTCGATGTACGACGCCATGCCGGAGACGACGGCGACCCACCAGGGGCGCTCACGAAGCGGACGTGCGGGCATTGCTTCTCCTTCGAAGCTGACGACGGGTCGCAGCTCACATTAGACAATCATTGTCCCTGAGACAATGATTGTCTAATGAATCCGTCTGCGGGATGCCCGCGCGGCGGCCGGAGAACACCGGAAGAACGGCATCTGTCCACAGACTGAATACTCGCGGTGGCGCTCGACGCGATTCGCGGGGTAGAGTCGCTCACGACGCACGCGTGACAGCCGGGGGGTTGGTCCGCAGGAGACGGGGGTCTTCGCGTCGTCTTACTGGGGGTGGACGGATTTCGATTCGTCCGTCGGTTTGCTGGGGGGCAAAATGCCGACTGCATTGCTGCGTTCGTCCGTGCTGGGGATCACACGATGAGCGCGCTTCACGACGCCACGGGCATCGCGACGACCGGGTTCGTTTCCCCGTTCCCGACGATCGCGTCTCGGGCGTCCGCGGCCGCACCACCGTCGCGCGCTCTCGAGCGCCGGCAGTCGTGGGAACGCCGCTACCGCTGGATCCTGCGCACGAGCGACGCCGCCGCGGTCGCCTTCACGTGTGCAGTGGCCTCGGTGGTCTCGATCGGCGCGGTGAGCGGTCCGCTCGCCGTCGCCGATCCTGGCCTCGTCTTCCAGATCGCCGCCGCGACAGCCGTGATCTGGCTCCTGATGCTCTCCGCCTTCGCAACGCGAGACGTCAAGCTCATCGGCTCGGGCGCCGCCGAGTACACCCGCATGATCCACGCGACCGGGTTCGCGTTCGGCCTTCTCGCGATGATCGATGTGGCCATCGATGTCGACGGCATCCGCGCGCAGCTCTTCGTCGCGCTGCCGCTCGGCATCGGCGTCCTGCTGTTCGAGCGCTGGCTCTGGCGCCGTTGGCTCATCCGCCGTCGACTCGCGGGCGCGTACACGACGCGCGCGATCGTGGTCGGCGAGCGCGCAGACGTCGAGTACGTGATCCGCTCGATCGCCGACCCCGGCCTGGGCTACCAGGTGGTCGGCGCCTCGCTGCGCGGGGACGACCTCGACAGCCTGCGCGTCGGCGACGCCATCTACCCGGCGATGCGCACGCACAGCGTGGCCGAAGCCGCCGCAGCACTCGACGCCGACACGATCATCATCGCCAGCCGCGGAGACGAAGGCGCCGACGAGATCAAGCACCTCGCCTGGCAGCTGGAGAACACGGCCGCAGAACTGGTGATCTCCAGCCGCGTCTCCGATGTCGCCGGGCCGCGCATGTCGCTGCGGCCCGTCGAGGGGCTGCCACTCATCCACGTCGAAATCGCCTCGTTCACCGGCCGCGCCTACCTCGCCAAGCGCGCACTCGACATCGCGGTCGCTTCGATCGCACTCCTCTTCTTCGCGCCGATCGCGGCGGTCATCGCCATCGCGATCAAGCTCGACTCGCCCGGTCCGCTGTTCTTTCCCCAAGCACGGGTCGGGCGTGACGGCCACGAGTTCCGGATGATCAAATTCCGCTCGATGGCCGTGGATGCCGAGGAGCGGCGCGCCGCGCTGCTCGCGGCCAATGAGGGCGCGGGCCCGCTGTTCAAGATGCACGACGACCCTCGGGTCACCCGCGTGGGCCGGATCCTGCGGAAGTACTCGCTCGACGAGGTTCCCCAGTTCTGGAACGTGCTGGTCGGCGACATGAGTGTCGTTGGCCCGCGCCCTCCCCTTCCGAGCGAAGTCGCCACCTACGACGACGACGTCTTCCGTCGCCTCTACATCAAGCCGGGCATCACCGGCCCCTGGCAGGTCGGAGGACGCAGCGACCTCAGCTGGGAGGAGAGCGTGCGGCTCGACCTGCGGTACGTGGAGAACTGGACGGTGATGACGGACATCGTCCTCATGTGGCGGACGGTGCGCGTCATGCTGCGACCGGACGGAGCGTACTGATGACACGCACGGTCCGCATTCTCGGCACGCACGGCGTCCCCGCCGCCTACGGCGGGTTCGAGACTGCCGCACAGCATGTCGCGATGTACCTGCGCGATCGGGGCTGGAACGTCGTGGTGTACTGCCAGCTCGACGGCGACGGCGACATCACCTCGGATTGCTGGAACGGGATCGAACGGGTGCTCGTTCCGGAACCGCGCGAAGGCTGGAAGGGCACGTCCCACTTCGACCTCGTCTCGATCCGCCACGCCACCACACATCACCGCGAGGGTGATGTGTGGTTGACCTTCGGATACAACACCGGCGTCCTCGACGTCATGCCGCGCCTTCGCGGCATCCCGAACGTGATCAACATGGACGGGATGGAGTGGACCCGCCGGCGCTGGGGGCTCGCCAAACAGGCCATCCTCCTGGGCAACGAGCGTCTCGCCGGTCTCGTCGGTGACGTGCTCATCGGCGATCACCCCGTCATCTCCGCGTATCTCCGGCGTCACTTCGGCGCACGGCGCGTGCAGACCATCACCTACGGCGCACCGGAGGTCATCAGCGCACCCGTCGCACCGGTCTCCGACCTCGCTCTCGCCCCCGACGCGTACGGCATCGTCGTCTGCCGGCCGATTCCGGAGAACTCCGTGCTCGAGATCGTGACCGCCTGGTCGGCACGCCACCGCGGGATGCCGCTCGTCGTGGTCGGGCCGTACACCGACACCGACCCGTACCACCTCGCCGTCCGCTCCGCCGCCTCGGACGAGGTGCGCTTCCCCGGTGCGATCTTCGACGCGGATCGGCTCGCCGCGTTGCGCCTGCACGCGGCCGTGTACGTGCACGGACACACCGTCGGCGGGACGAACCCGTCACTGGTGGAGGCGATGGGCGCGGGCAACGCGGTCATCGCCCACGACAACCGCTACAACAGCTGGGTCGCCGGATCCGACAACGCGTACTTCCGCGACGCCGACGATCTCGCAGTCCTGCTCGACGAGCTCCTGCCGAACGCCGGGCGGCTGCATCGGATGGGCGAAGCCAGTCGAACCCGGTACCGCGAAGAGTTCACCTGGGAGCACATCGGCGCCCAGTACGAGCACGCACTGCTCACGGCGCTCGCGCGCCACGGCCATGTTTCACAACGAACGGAGGTGCTGGTGTGATCGATGTCGCCGTCGTGGGCCTCGGCAAAATGGGGCTCTCTCACCTGTCCATGATCAAGGCGCACCCGGAGGTCAATCTCGTCGGTGTGTGCGACGCCACCGGCTATCTTCTCGACATCCTGTCGAAGTACACCGGAGTAGCGACCTACAAAGACCTCGGCAAGATGCTCGACGAGGCCAGGCCCGAAGCGATCATCGTGGCGACGCCCACCCACCTGCATGCGGGAATGATCCGGGAGGCGTTCCGCCGCGGCATCCACGTGTTCTGCGAGAAGCCGTTGGTCATCGATCCCGCCGAGAGCGTCGAACTCGCCGCCCTCGCCGAGGAGAGAGGCATCGTCACGCAGGTCGGCTACCACAACCGCTTCGTCGGCGCGTTCCGCGAAGTGCAGCGGCTGCTCGAACTCGGTGCGATCGGCACGGTCGAGACCGCGCTCGCCGAAGCGTACGGGCCGGTGGTGCTGAAGCCGGCCGGACGCACCTGGCGCAGCCAGCGTGCCACCGGCGGGGGCTGCCTCTACGATTACGCGGCGCACCCGCTCAACCTGCTCACGTGGTACCTGGGCGAGCCGGAGTCGGTCAGCGGCAGCCAGCTGACGAGCATCTTCTCGGCGCAGATCGACGATGCCGTCGCGGCGACGCTGCACTACCCGCAGGGCACCGCGCAGATCATCGCGAACTGGTCGGACGAGTCGCAGCGCAAGATGACGACCAAGATCACCCTGTGGGGTGAGCACGGGCGCATCCACGCGGACCGGCAGGAGATCCAGGTGTACCTGCGCGACACCGCGGAGATCCCGGAGGGCTATCGCGCGGGCTGGAACGTCCGCTACACCACCGACCTCACCGAAGCGCCGTGGTTCTACCTGCGCGGCGAGGAGTACAGTGCGCAACTTGACGCCTTCGTCTGGCGTGTGCGCTCTCGTGCCGTCCACGGCCAGAACGACTTCGGTTCCGCCGCGGCGACCGACCGCGTCATCGCGATGATCAGCGAAGACGCCACCCGCGTCGACGCGCGACTCGCGGCATCCGGCCACACCGCGACCATCACCCCGCTCGCGCCGCGCCGCGCGAGCCGATTCGGCACGGCACTGCGCGCCCTGCGAGGAGGAGCACGATGACTCTCATCACCCCGTCCACCCGGACGATGGACCGCCTGCTGTTCGGCGACAACCAGTTCTTCGGCGTCAACCACATGTCCGAGGAGAAGGCGCGCGCCCAGCAGATGCGCTTCCAGGACACCGACGCGATCATGTCGGTGCTGGATGCCGCCTACGACGAGGGCGTCCACACGTTCATGTGCACGACCCACGACCGCATCGGTGAGATCGCCGACCGGGTGCGCGCAGATCCTGACCGGTACGACCAGATGACGTTCTTCCCCTGCATGCCGTACGCACACAAGTACGCCAATGCGGTCACCGACGACGGGTTCCTCGGCGCGGTGCGCCGCTTCCTCCCGGAAGAGGGCCTGCTCGATTCCATCGCGCGGGGCGCGTCGTCGTTCGCGCGCAAGGACATCGAGGGCGTCGCCACGCTGCTGATCGACGCCGAGCTCAAGATGTTCTCGGGCCTGTCGACGCCCGTGATCTGGCTGCAGAACGTGATCGTCGATCTGCTGTCGGGCCTGGGCTTCACCGATGCCTTCCGCATCTTCGCGGACCATGTCCGAAAGCGCTACAACGCCGAGCCGGGCTTCATCACCATGAACCTGCCGCGACTGCTCGACGATCTCGACCGCGCCGGCGTGGAGAACCCGATCGTGTGCTCCAACATCAACAAGCTCGGCTTCCGCATGTCCGGCGGCGTGGACAGCTACCTCGACGCGATGCAGAAGCGACCGTTCCGCGCTGTCGCGATGTCGGTGTTCGCCAGCGGCGCGATCTCGCCGCGCGAAGCGATCGAATGGGTCACCGCGCTGCCGAACCTCGAATCGATCGTGTTCGGCGCGTCGAGCCGAGCCAACATCGCCTCGACGGTGAGTCTCGTCGACGAGTACTGGCCCGAGCACTGACATGGCCTCCACCGCCCACGGTCGCACCGTCCTGATCGCGAACCCTTCCGCCGACCTCTACGGATCGGACCGGATGATGCTCGAAGGCGTTCGCGGCCTCGTCGAACTGGGGTGGCATGTGGTCGTGACCAGTTCGGATGACGGACCCCTCATTCCGCTGCTGCGAGCCGCCGGCGCCGACGTCGTGTTCCTGGACGCGCCGGTGATCCGCAAGAGCGCCCTGCGGCCCGGCGGACTCGTGCGACTCATCCGCGAGATCGCCACGCAGACGCCGCGCATGCGTCGCTTGGTCGCCGATCTCGAAGCCGACGTGGTGATGGTGAACACGGTGACCATCCCGTTCTGGCTGCGCGCCGCACGGCGGGCGGGAGCCGCCAGCGTCGTGCACGTGCACGAAGCCGAATCCACGCTGTCGGCGCCCGCGCGCGCACTTCTGACCCGACCCTTGCGGTGGGCGAGCGGCGTCGTCTTCAACTCCCAGACCAGTCGTCGCGTGTCGGGGTCTGCATGGCTCGAGCGGCGCGATCGCGCCCGGGTCGTCCTGAACGGTATCGCCGGCCCCGACCGACCGTCGCCGGCCCGTATCCACCTCGATGGACCCCTGCGGGTCGTGTACGTCGGACGTCTGTCGCCGAGAAAGGGAGTGGATCTCGCCATCGATGCGATCGATCGCCTCCGGGCCGCGGGGATCGACGCGGAACTCGACATCGTGGGCGACGTCTTCCGCGGTTACGAGTGGTACGAGCGACAGCTCCGAGAACAGATCTCGCGCCTTGCACTCGAGGACCGTGTTCGCATCGTCGGCTTCCAACGGATGGTGTGGGACATCGTGTCCGCTGCCGACGTGGCGGTCGTTCCCTCCCGCGGGGACGAATCGTTCGGCAACGTCCTGATCGAGGCCCTGATGTGCGCACGCCCGGTAGTCGCCGCCGATCATTCGGGGCTGCGCGAGGCCTCCGGGGGGCTCGAAGCGGCCGTCCTCGTTCCGACCGACAGCGCCGATGACCTCGCGAGAGGTCTCACCGGAGTGCGAGACGACTGGGCCGCAATGCGCGACCGGGCGTGGCGAGACGCCGAGACGGTGCGACGGCGCCACTCGCCGGACGCCTACCATCGCGCTCTGTCCGACGCACTCGCCGAGCGCATCGGAGATCTCGGCGCGCGAGCGCCCGGTCGGACGGCGGCGTCGACGATGATGAGCGAGTCGGAACCCCTCGTGCTCGAGGGGAGAGGGCGATGAGACGCACGGTCGCGACGTCCGCACGTCCCCGCTCCCGCGCCGCCACGATCGGTACGGCAGCGGCAGCGCTCAGTCTGACCCTCGTTCTGACGACCACAGCCTGCTCGGCCCCGCTCCCGGAGGGGGGATCCGCCCCGGCAGCGACACCGGCGGCTCCGGCCTCCAGCGCACCACCGGCCACGGGAGACGCTGTCGGCGAAGCCCCGACGGCGTCACCCGCTGCCGAGATTCCCGTCGCGAAAGTCGGACGAGGCGGCGGCACCGCCACCGTGAGCGCGGCGGCATCAGCTCCCGATGCACCGGTGGTGTACGCGGACGGTGTCACGCTGCGGATCACGGATGTCTCGTACGCCACCGAGACGTCTCAGGGCCCCGGCGCCGCGACCGGACGCGAGTTCGCCCGACTCACCGTCGAACTCACCAACGGGTCGACCGCGCCGATCGATGTCTCGACGTCGGTCGTGACGGTGCTGGATGCCGAGGGCAACCGACTCACCCCGGTCTACACCCCGGAGTCCGGGGCGCGTGACTTCAGCGGCACCGTCGACCCGCGGCAGACCGCGACCGCGGTCTACGCGGTCGCCGCGCCGACCGACCACTCCACCCCGCTCACGATCGTCGTCGACTTCGACGCGCTCCACACGTCCGCGGTGTTCCGCGGTGCGCTGACCTGACCCGCCGTGTTCCGCCCGGCATCCGTTGCCCACTCCGCCCGAGGAGCATCATGACCCGACTCGCCGCGCACTCGTCGCGTCTCACCCGCCTGCTCGCGCCCGTCCTCGTGGCCGCGACGGTCATCGCCGGCGGTCTCGTCGCCGCCGCACCCGCCGCGGCGGCAGATCCCGCTCCGGTGGCGCCGGAGACGGTGACCGTCGACCTCCTGCCGACCTGGCAAATCAATGGCGTCGTCTGGAGCCAGGCCGTCGTCGGCACCACCGTCTACGTGACCGGCAGCTTCACGAAAGCGCGGCCGCCACAGGTCGCCGCGGGCGGCGCCGGCGAGATCGACGCGAACAACGTCTTCGCCTTCGACATCACCACCGGCAACCCCGTCGCGGGATTCTCGCACGCCTTCGACGCGCAGGGACTCGTCGTCCGCGCCGCTCCCGACGGGAAGACCGTCTACTTCGGCGGCGACTTCACCACCGTCGACGGCCAAGCGCGTGCCCACGTGGCCGCCTTCGACGTCGCGACGGGTGCGCTGACGCCGTGGGCACCGCGCACCGATGGACAGGTGCGCGCCTTCTCGTTCATCGGCGACACCGTATACGCGGGCGGGAACTTCCGCTCCAGCAACGGCCAGCCGCGCACCGAACTGGCGGCGTGGAGCGCGACGACCGGCGCGCTGACGTCGTGGGCGCCCACCGCGTCGGGCGACGGGTTCGTGTGGGACATGGTCACCAGTCCCGACTCGTCGCGGCTGATCGTGGCGGGTTCGTTCACCCTGCTCAACGGCGCCGCCGCGTATGGAATGGGAGCCCTGGATGCCGCGAGCGGTGCAAGCATGCCGTGGGCCGCTGTCGACCGCATCCGCAGCGCCGGTCTCAACGGGGCCATCTCCAGCCTGAGCACCGACGGCACCCAGGTCTATGGGTCGGGGTACGCGTTCGGCGCGGGAGCCTCCTTCGAGGGCACCTTCGCGGCCGACCCGTACACCGGAGCACTGAACTGGGTCAACGACTGCCTCGGCGACACGTACTCCACCTTCCCCCAGAACGGCGTGCTGTACGTGGCGAGCCACCACCACGACTGCAGCGTCGTCGGCGGGTTCCCCGACACGAACCCGCGCTCGCGGTGGATGAAGGCGACGGCGGAGCCGACGACCCCCGTGGGCACGATCACGCGCAAGGACGCCTACGGGTGGGACTTCACCGGCCTGCCGTACGCGGGCCTGCTGAACTGGTATCCCGACCTCGACTTCGGGTCGTACACCTCCGCCCGCCAGGCCGCGTGGAGCGTCACGGGCAACAGCAACTACGTCGTCCTCGGCGGCGAGTTCCCGAAGGTGAACGGCATCGCCCAGCAAGGTCTGGCCCGGTTCGGCAAGCGCACCGTGTCACCGCATCTGAGCGGTCCGATCTACACCGCCGCGATGACGCCCACACCGTACTCGAACGAGCGCGGCCTGGTGCGTGTGCCGTTCAGCAGCGCGTGGGACCGCGACGGGGCGGCCGTCACCTATGACGTCTTCCGCAGCCCCGCGACCAAGATCGCCACGTTCAGCCGCACCGACGGTCGCTTCTGGTCGCTGCCGAGTCTCAGCATCGTCGACAGCGGACAGACTCCCGGCAGCCAAGTGCGTTACCAGGTGAGAGCAAAGGATGCCGACGGCAACATCCAGTGGAGCGCGTGGTCACCCTGGATCACCGTCTCCGACGCGGCCACCTCCGCATACCGCGCCGCCGTCCGCGCCGGTGGGGCCTCGCACTACTGGCGACTCGGAGAGCCGAGCGGGGCCACGCGACTGTTCGATGACGTGGGCGATGCTCCCGGCATCCCGACCGGACTCGCGCTCGGAGCGCCCGGCGCCCTGCAGGGCGACACGGATGCCGCGATCACCTCCGCCGGCGGGAGCACGCCACGGATGACCACGGTGGATCCCCTGCCGAGCGACACGGCGGTGTCGGTCGAGGCATGGGTGAACACGACGAGCACACGGGGAGGCCGCATCGTCGGCTTCGGGGACTCCGCCACCGGAACCTCGTCCGCCGGCGGCACCGACCGCGTGCTGTATCTCGACACCACGGGGCGGGTGAACTTCGCGATCAACGACGGGGCCTATCGCACGGTGTACAGCCGCGGCAGTGTGAACGACGGTCAATGGCACCACCTCGTCGGCACGGTCGACGGCACGGGGATGCAGCTCTTCGTCGACGGCATACGCGTCGGGCGCTCCCAGGCGGCAACCACGCCGAAGTCCTACACGGGCTACTGGCGCATCGGAGCCGACCAGACCAGCGGGTTCGCCAACAGGCCGAGCGACGCGGGGCTCGCCGGCGCCATCGACGATGTGGCCGTCTACCCGAACGCGCTCTCGCAGACCGACGTGCAGGCGCACTACACCGCCAGCGGTCGAGCCGGAGCCTGGGGAGTCGCCGGATCGGACGCGTACGGCACCGCGGTGTCGTCCGACCGTCCCGACCTGTACTGGCGCCTCGATGAGACCGGTGGCACCGCGCTCAAGGATGCCGCCGGCGGGGGCCCCGTCGGCGCGCTCGCCGGCACGGTCACACGCTCTGCCGGCGGGATCGTGCCGGGAAGCAGCGCGACCGTCTTCAACGGCAGCAACGCGGTCGGCATCGCACAAGAAGCGTGGGACGCTCCGCAGGCGTTCAGCGCCGAACTGTGGGTCAAGACCACGAGCACGAAGGGTGGCAAGCTCATCGGGTTCGGCAACACGTCCTCCGGGCTGAGCAGCAGCTACGACCGGCACGTCGTGATGCAGAGCAATGGACGCGTGAACTTCGGCACGTACAACGGCACGCAGAACACCATCACGAGCACGAACGCCTACAACGACGGCCAGTGGCACCACATCGTCGCCTCGCAGGGAGCCGACGGGATGAAACTGTGGGTCGACACCCAGCTCGTCGCGAGTTCGCCGGTGACCACCGCGCAGGTCTACCGCGGCTTCTGGCGCATCGGTGGCGACAAGAGCTGGGGCAACACGTCGAGCAACTACATCGCCGGTACCCTCGATGAGGTCGCCGTGTATCCGAGCGTCCTCAGCGAGAGTCGTGTGCGCGCGCACTTCGCCGCGGCGGGCCGCGTACCGAGCGAACGCGCACCGGTGCCGTCGTTCACGGTCGCTTCGACCTATCTCACGACGACCGTCGACGGCTCCGCGACGACGGATGCCGACGGCAACCTCGCCACCTACGCATGGAACTTCGGCGACGGCACGAGCGCGTCAGGACAGACGGCGACGCACACCTACGCCGCCGCCGGCACGTACACGATCACGCTCACCGCCACGGACGCGACGCTTCTCACCGGCGCACTGTCGAAGACCGTGACCGTGGCGCCGAACCAAGCGCCCACCGCGGCCTTCTCCCCCACCATCGACCATCTCGCCCTCAGCGTGGACGGCAGCACATCGCACGACAGCGACGGCTCCATCGCCGCCTTTGCGTGGGATTTCGGCGACGGAACCTCAGCCTCCGGGACGAACGCCGCGCACACCTACGCCGCTCCGGGCGACTACACGGTGCGGCTCACGGTGACCGACAACGACGGGATGACGGGCACGGTGACGCGCGTGGTGACGGCGAGCGCCGTTCCGAACCAACCGCCGACAGCGGCCTTCACGGAGACGACGGACTTCCTCTCCGTGAGCGTGGACGCCGGCGCCTCCACCGACCCCGATGGCACCATCGCTTCGTTCGCGTGGGACTTCGGCGACGGATCCACCGGCGCGGGAGCGACGGCCTCGCACGTCTACACATCGGCCGGCACCTACACCGTCTCGCTGGTGACGACAGACGACAAGGGGGCCACCACCACCGCGTCCCACGCGATCACGGTGGTGGCCGATCAGCCGCCGGTAGCCGCGTTCGTCACCGGGGTGACCGACCTTCGTGTTGCCGTCGATGCCACCGGCTCGACGGACCCGGACGGCAGCATCGCCTCGTATACCTGGGATTTCGGAGACGGGACGAGCGCGACAGGCGCCACCGCCGTGCATGACTACGCGGCGGCCGGGTCCTACACGATCTCGCTGACCGTGGCCGACGATCACGGTGCGACATCCGCACAGACCGCTCCCGTGACGGTCACGGCCCCGCAGGTGTGGGCGCGCGACGACTTCGAGCGCACCGTCGCCAGCGGTTGGGGCGCTTCCGATGTGGGCGGAGCCTGGGCGATCACACCGAACACGGCGACGGCGGTCGGCAAGTTCTCCGTCTCCGGCGGAACAGCGAAGGTGACGCTGTCGGCGGGCAACTCGTACACGGCGTCGCTGCCCGCGGCGACAGCGTCGACCGACGCCGAGGAGCGGTTCACCGTGACGTTCAGCCAGCCGTCGACCGGGGGAGGGTACTACTTCTCCGCGATCGGTCGACAGGTCGATGCCGCGAACGACTATCGGGCGAAGGTGCGTGTGGCCTCGACGGGAGCCGTGGCCGTGTGGCTCACCCGCACGGTGGCAGGCACCGAGACCGTGCTGACGAGCCTGACCATCCCGAACACGACGGTGACCACCGGCGATGCACTCAGCATCCGCTTCCAGGTGAGCGGGGCCAACGCGACGAGCCTCAAGGCCAAGGTGTGGCGCACCGCGACGGCCGAGCCCGCATCGTGGACCCTGACATCGTCCGACGCCACTCCGGCCCTCCAAGTGCCCGGCGTCGTCGGCATCAACAGCTACCTGTCCGCCAGCGCCACCGCCGTTCCCGTGCAGTACTCCTACGACGGCTTCTGGGCCGGACCCGCGAAGTAGTTCCGACGGGGTCGGGGCGCCGATCACGGCATCCGCGCCCCGACCCCGTCGACCGATCCCGTCCACCACGCCGCTGCGCGCGGAGGGCGGGGTTGCGCGACACCTGGGTGCGACACATCGCCCAGCAGAGAACCGGTGGGGGTGGTCACCGGGCGACCGTCGATGGAGATCGAGTGCAGGTCCTGGCCCGTGATCGCACGGTAGCTGTCGAGCGTCGTGAAGACGAAGGGATTCACGTTCGCGGCGCCCCGGGACCATACGACGAGCCACGCGGGCTGCGATGCTCCCGTGCGCTGGAAGATGTTGCCGTCCGATCGGATGTTCAGCTCACTCGCGGCGAAGCGGTGCGAGTAGTCCTCGACACACAGGGTGCACGCGCCGCTGCTGTCTCCCACCACATTGTTGCCGAGGGCGATGTCTCGGATCGTCCACGGCATGTCGGGGTCGGGGAACGGACGCCGCGGATCGTGGCCAGGGACGGACGCGTCCGCCTGGCTGCGAGAGTCTTGGACAATGTTGATCGTCCGGTTTCCGCCGACGATCGTGTTGTTCCAGATCTGCACGTCGCCGGTGTTGTTGATCTTCAGCGCATTGCCGCCGTTCCCGACGATGAGATCGTCGACGATGTCGACCTTCTGAGTCAGCTCGATGAAGGCGCCGTGCCCGAGATTGCCGATCAGGTCGCTCCTGGCGATCGTGAGATCGAAGACGGACTGGTCGGTCCAGATCCCCGGGCCGTCGTTGCGGAGGAAGGCGGAATCGACGACGCGAACACCGCGCGACTTGGCGATCTTCACGCCCCCCGACACCGGAGCCTGGTTGAAGTGCTCCGCGTTGTTCTCGAGGGCCAGGACGTTCTCGAGACGCAGATCGTCCGCCAGGTTCGCCCCGATGCCCAGCAGACCGTTGCGAGCGACGGTCACGTCGCGCAGAGTCGCGCGCGCGGCCCCCACGAACACTCCCGTCGTCGCGTTGTCGGCGACGGTCACCCCCTGAAGGGTGACATCCGGCGCCTCGATCGTCACGGTGCCCATCATCCAGACCGATGTCGCATATCCCCGGATGCCGATGTCACGGATGACCGTGCCGGCGCCTCGGATCGAGAGCGCCTTGGTCTCCGATGACGCGCGCACCTGATGGCCCTCCGGCGAGGAACCGATGTACAGGCGATCGGCGGCGGTATCCACGAAGAAGGTGCCGGGACGCACCTGATCGCGGCTGCCGACCTGCGTGAGCGGCGCACCGTCGATCCACAGCTGGTCCGGATGCGCGGCCATCGGATGCTCCGGGTTGATCCACTGCCATCCGCTGGTCGTGCCGTCGGGAGCGCCGCGGGTGAACGTGGGGCTCGAATCGAACTCCGCCGTCCAGCCGTCGACGAACCACGCCGTCCCGGAGCTGCGCCACCCGGCGACGGCGCGGGAACCGTCGAGCCAGACCTCGGCGCCGGGGGCGGCCTGGATCGTCAGGCGCTTGCCGGCCGGAACGGTGACGTTTTCGTTGTAGCTTCCGCCTCGAACGACGATGACGGCACCGGTGACGGCACGGTCGACGGCACCCTGGATCGTGGAGAACGGCGCGGAGCTGGATCCGGTACCGCCGGCGCGTGCGGAGCCGTCGACGATGACGGCGCCGACCGGAATCGCCGCGCTGGACACGCCCGGCGACGGGGCACCACGGTGGCGCCGTGTGCCGGACTCGTCCCAGGTGAGCGTGGAGCTCGACGACGGGTCGGGCTGCACGGACGGAGACGGAGTCGGCGCGGGTGTCGGGGACGGCGCGAGTGTCGGGGACGGCGTCGGAGAGGGGCGCGGCGTCGACGGCTGCGACGGCGTGGGCTGAGGGCCGTTGCTGCCGGGACCGGCCCCCGTCGGCGCGACGGCGACACGGTAGTCGTCGAAGGCGAACTGCTGAGCAGACGAGCTGCTCGAGAGGTAGCCGCCCACGCTGACCGCGCCGGCGGCGGCGAGACGGGCCGAGCTCGCGTCCGTGGCGGCGAGCCGGGTGGTGACACCACCGACCGTCACGACGGCGTCGACCGCCACGGAAGTGGTGCCCCTCACACTCGCTTCGAGGACGATGGAGGTGTGGGCGCGGAGCCGGGTCGAGAGGGTGGTGCGAGCGAGCACGACTTGGCGCGATCCGGTGACTCGGAGCGCCTCGAGCACCGCGGAGCCCTTCGGATCGACGACCACCTGCACGTGGTAGAACCCGGAAGCGGTCTTGCGCGCCTGCAGATTCAGATACACCCCGCGTCCGAACGCGGGAAGGCTCGGCACCGTGAATGCGACCGATTGCGTCGTGTCCAGCGCTGTGAGCCCGGACGGCGATGCGGCCACCGACGTTCCGGGAACGCGGATGACCGCACGCGCCGCTCCACCCGAGACGGAGAAGGCGCGCGGGTCGGACATTCGGTACGTGGCCGCTCCCGAGGCCCCGCCGAGTCCCGTCGCGACGCTGCGCTGCATGTCGTCCGCGAAGACCACGGCGGGTGCCGCAGCGGTCACAACCGTCGGCGAGGAGGCGATGTCACGCTCGACGGCGAAGGCGGCGGTGGGAACGCCGCCGGCGAGGAGCGCGCTGACGAGAAGGACGGCAGACGCCGTGGAACGCATGAGGAGTCTCTTTCTCCCCAAGAGTCCACCACGCGGCAACGATCGCACGCGGGGTGTGACGAGCGTAGCAAGCGCGGAGAGCGCCCTTGCCGACTATGAGACTCTTCTCACCGCGAGCGCGGCGCACCGCGCGCTCATCCGAGGTGCTTCATGCGGCGAAACCACACCGGCAGCGCCGCAACGAGGTGCACGAGAGCCGTCAACGCGAGCATGGAGTACACCACGACGAACACCGGCGGTGCTCCCCACAGCACGAACGAGAGACACCAGACTCCGTAATCGACAGGGAGCCCGAGGATCGATCGCAGCGGCGACGATCCTCCCGCCTCCGCCGCCTGGGCCACGCCGGCGCGGGCGCGCAGCAGATCGTTCAGGATCATCCCGAAGAACGCGACCGTCGCAACGATCGCGAAGCCCAGCGGTACCAGGATCCACGCCACCGGCGCATCGAAGAAGCGGAACGCCCCGACGGCGACCGCCACGTGCAGACTGACCAGCTTGGCCGCATCGACCACGTGATCGAGCCACTCGCCGGCCAGAGACCCTCCGCCGCGCAGCCGGGCGACCTGCCCGTCTGCGCTGTCCCAGGCGTAGCCGGCGGCGAGCAGCAGCCAGACGACGACGCCGAGGAGGAACGACGGAGGTACCGTCGCGAGAAGGACGATCCCCGTGAAGGTCAGTCCGGCACTGACGGCGGTCACCTGATTGGGTGTCAGCCCGACCGCGTACGCGCCGGCCGCGATGACCCGGCCGACCGGACGGTTGACGTAGAGCGAGTACGCCGGAGCTCCGCGTCCCCGACCCTTCTGCGCGGCGCCGAGCTGCGCGTAGGCCGCTGCGACGGTCACGGCACCACGACCTTCGCCTGGAAGTCATCCACGAGCACGACGAACGGCAGGCCTGTGAAGCCCGTGCCCGCGTAGGTGGTGAAGCCGGTGAAGCCCGCCGACTGCAGCGCCGCCGTGGTGTCGGTGGTGCTCAGCTGCCATGCCGAGGGCTCCGCGGTGCCCGCGGGCCAGATCTTGCTGCGCAGAGCGGTCGTCCCCGTACCATCCACCTGCACGCGCACGGTGTACACGGTGTTGGCCGCGAGGGTGAATCCGGGAAGATCGAGCGAGGACAGCACCGTGCCGCCGCGCGCGAGCTGCGCCTGCACGCCACCACCCGGCGCGATGACCCACCGCGCGCGGTAGTCGTCCGACCCCACGACGCGGCCGAGGGCGGAAACGTACATGCGCGCTCCGGTCGGCAGCGCCGGCAGTGCGAACCCGAAGGTGAGATCGGTGCTCGTCGAGGTCGTCGCGTTCAGCGTCGCCGAGCGCGTCTGTCCCGCGGCCTGCGAGGTGAGCTTCGCTCTTCCCGCGTCGATCGCGACGTTGGCGGTGCCCGAGGTCTGGGTCCACGTTCCGCCCACGACCGCCGCGCCCAGCGCAGTGCCGGAGGCTCGACCGAAGTCGTCGGCCCCGAACGGCGCAGCCGCGGGGGCGGCGGCGACGACGGCGCTCGTCGTCGTGCCTGTCGCCCCCTTGTCGTCGGTAACGGTGAGCTTCACCGTGTACGTTCCCGATGCCGCGTAGGCGTGCGTGGCCGTGACCCCTGTGCCGCTCGTCCCGTCGCCGAAGTCCCACGCGTAAGCGGATACGGTGCCGTCGGCATCCGTCGACGCGGACCCGTCGACGGCGATCGACAGTCCCGAAGGCGTCGCCGTGAAGGCCGCGGTCGGTGCCTGGTTCGGCGGTCCGGCCGGCGCGGTGACCGTCACCGATGTCGACGCGCTCCCCGTCGCACCCTTGTCGTCCGTGACGGTGAGTTTCACCGTATAGGTGCCCGCGGTGGCGTAGGTGTGCGAGGCGGTCGCTCCCGTGCCCGATCCCCCGTCGCCGAAGTCCCAGGCATATGCCGACACGGTCCCGTCGGCATCGGAGGACGCGGACCCGTCGACGGCGACCGACAGTCCCGAGGGGGTCGCCGTCACCGCGGCGACGGGCGGCTGGTTCGCGGGGGCTGTCCCCGCGGACGATCCCGTCCAGAAGTTGTCGAACCCGGTCTCGAACGGAACGTTCGTCGCTCCCCCGCCGAGGTAGACGCCAAGCCCGACCGAGCCGGCCGCCTGCAGTGCGGCGGTGGCGTCGCTCGCCGTCGCGGTCCATGCCGCCGGTTCGGCGGTGCCCACCTTCCAGACCTTGACGCGCAGCGCCGTCGGTGCCGTGCCGACCGCCTCGACACGGACGTGCAGCGCATCGCCCGCAGCGACGTTCAGCGTCGTGCCCACATTGGTGAGCGTGGTCGTCGTCTGCAAGAGCTGCACGGTCACCCCGCCCGACGGGGCGACGATCACGCGCGCACGGTAGTCGACGGCGCCGACGCGCCGTGCGTGCACCGTCGCATACGCGCTGGCGCCCACCGGCCGCTGAGCGAAGCTGATGTCGACGTTCACCGCAGTGTCGGTCGAAGACACACCCGTCAGGTACGCGTAGCGCTGCGCCGTGGCGGAGGGCTGGATGAAGACGGCCTTCGTCCCATCGACCCGGTAGTTGGACGCCGTGTTCGACAGTGTCCATGCACCGCCGTTGTCGGCCGTGCCGAGTCCGGATGCCACCGTGCGGTTGAACGAGTCGTTGGCGTAGGTCGACCCCGCCACCGGCGCCGTGACGGTCACGGGGATCGCCTGCGTCGCCGTGGCGCCGTCGTTGTCCGTCACGGTGAGCGTGACCGTGTACGAGCCGGCAGCGGCGTAGGTGTGGGATGCCGTCGCTCCGGCGCCCGCGGGGGTCCCGTCGCCCCAAGCCCACGCGTAGGAGGTGACCTGACCGTCACCGTCGGTCGATCCACCGCCGTCCACGGAAATGGTCAGGTCCGCCGCCGTCGAGGCGAAGGACGCGGCGGGCGCCTGGTTGGCGACCGCGGTGACGGGCGTCGAGGACACACCCGTCGCCCCCTTGTCGTCGGTCACCGTGAGCGTCACGGTGTACGTGCCGGCCGCCGCGTAGGTGTGCGTTGCCGTTGCACCGGTGCCGTCCGGCGACCCGTCGCCCCACGACCAGCTGTACCCGGCGACCGCCCCGTCGCTGTCGCTCGAGCCCGTACCGTCGACCGCCACGGCGAGTTTGGTGACCGCCGAGGTGAACGACGCGGTCGGCGGAACGTTCGCCGGCGTCCCCGTCGCGCCGAGCGCGTAGTGCTGCACGATGTCGCTCGCCGCGAGCGGCATCGGATACACCGCGACCTCGTCGATCTGTCCGTCGAACTCCCAGTCACCCGGGCCCCAGGTGACGTCGCCGCCGACGTGCCAGTAGCCGGTGTAGTCCTGCGCGTTGGCCTGACCGTTCGACCCCTTCAACGCGCCGTCGACATAGAGCCTCATGCCCTCGGCGCCCTGCGTGGCGACGACGTGGTGCCACGCACCGTCGTTGTAGCCCGGCGCCGTCTGGAGCGTCTCACTGAAGCCGACCCATACGCCGTAGATCAGGCTGCCGTCCGGCGTCATGTAGACGTGCCGATCGTAGTTGTTGGAGTTTCCGTCGGGGCTGTTGCCGAACCCGATGATCTTTCCGCCGGTCGTCGTCGATGTCTTGAACCAGGCCTCGAGCGAATACGAACGCGGGTTGGAGAACGTGTTCCTGCTGATCACCTGCCCACCGGAGAACGTCGCCGCCGTGTCGCTCACTCCACTCAGCGCTCCGGCCGCACCTTGTGCGACCGCGCCGACGTAGGTGCCGGGTTGGCCGAAGCCGGAGGCGTCAGCGGCGACGTTTCCGGAGCTCTCTTCGAGCCGCCAATACAGCGACGGCTCGAGCGCGTAGACGGCGGCGCCGTAGGCATCGGCGGGCGCCGTGGCGGCGGCGAGCGTGCGCCCCGAGGCGACGTAGTGGGCGGCCACCTGCTGGCGGGTCAGGGGCGCGCCGTAGATCGCGACGTCGTCGATCGCCCCGGCGAAGAACGCGGCACCGGACCACGGGCTGTCGCCGCCGACTCGCCAGTATCCGCTGTAGGGCTGAGCGGAGGTGACGTCGGTGCGCATCGCGACGCGCACGCCGTCCACGTACAGGACCATGCCGCCCGAGCTCAGGCCGGCCGAGATCTGATGCCACTGACCGTCGTTGTACGACGCCGAGGACGTGATCGTCTGGACCGAACCGGGGTAGACACCGAAGGTGATGCGCCCGTCCGGCTCCATGTACACATGCCGGTCGTAACTGCCCGACGTTCCGGTCGAGCTGTTTCCGAACCCGACGATCTTGCCGCCTGCCGTCGTGGTCGTCTTGATCCAGGCCTCGATGCCGAAGGTGTCGGGACCTGCGATCTGCTGCGTCGTGGATGCGAATCCGGCGCTCGATCCGTCGAAGGTGGACGACGGGCGCGTGTCATTGAGCATCGCGCCGGCGCTCCCTCTGGTGACTCCGCTGTTGACCGTGAGGTCGGAGGCGCCGGCCCAGTCGTAGGACAGGGTGGAGGAGTCGTCGTCGAGCGGCCAGTAGTCCAGGGGGGTGTCGGCCAGCACGGCGTCGCGATACGCACTCGCGGTCGAGGTGCCCGTAGCGGTCACCGTCGCCGTCCCACCCAGGATGGAATGGCCCTGCGCATCGGTCGCCCGCACCCGATAGGTGTACGTCGTCCCGTTGGACACCGAGTTGTCGATGTAGGCCATCGCCGGCAGACCCCAGTCGGGCGACTTCGATCGGACGTTCTCAAAGGTCTTCACGACGACGTTGTTGCGCAGCACCTCGTACGTCAGGAACTCGCTGTCACGGTCGTAGTTGAGCGGCCAGCTGACGCGGACGGATCCCCCGGACAGCGCGATCGCCGTCGCCGGCCAGGCCGTGTTCCACAGCAGGGGCCCCTGCGCATTGGTCGACTTCGACGGGACCGCGAAGCGCACGAGACCCTGTTGCCCCGTGTTGTTGACGCGGGTGAACTCGCCGCCGTAGACGAGGTACTGGGAGTTGCCGTTGACCGTCCAGGGTCCCTGCGAGGCGCCGCTGACCGAGCCGGCGTTGAAGCTGGGGAACCAGTGCAGCAGCCGAGGTGCCGGGTTGCCGCCGAAGTCGAAGTAGCCGTTGTTGAGCCCAGACGGCGTGATCCGGGCGGGCTCGTTCGTCACCGCGATGCCGCGGTAGAAGGTCCAGGGGTCGCTCTGGGGGAAACCGTCCTCCAGGCTGCCGCAGTAGTGCGGATGACCGGCGGCGTATACGGCGTCGCCCATGGGCTGCACGTCGTATTCATCGCCGTGGCAGTCGTTGACCCAGATGAGGTCGCCGGTGGCCCAGGAGGATCGGAAGCTTCCCTCCAGATTGCCGCCGTCGCCGAACACGTAGCCGGTGCCGTAGAACGATCCGGCACCGTCGGATTTGAGCGACATGATCGACGCGTCGAGGCCGGCGTTGCGGATCACATTGTTGGTCTGGAACGGCAGCAACGAGGCATCCGCGGCACTCACCATCGCGAGGCCGTACCCGGGGTTGCTGCTGCCGTTGAGCGTCTGGAAGTTGCCGCCGAGGACCACCTTGGCGCCGTCGGGCGAGACGACCACGACGCGACCCTGGCGTCCCTCGAGCACGGGGGCCCACGGCAGGAGCGCCCCGGCGCGTGTGACCGCGGCGGCGCCGGCGCGGTCGTTTCCCGACATGCGGCCGAAGGTGCCGGTGAGATACACCGTGTCGTTCGTCGCCGCGACGCCGGAGGTCACTCCGTTGGAGTTCGGGTTGAAGGTCGAAAGGGTCCCGCTGGGCAGATCGAAGGCGGCGACGCGGTTGCGCGTCTGACCGTTGACGGTCGTGAAGTCGCCGACGATGTAGAGGCGGGTGCCGTCGGGCGACGCCTCGACCTGGCGCACCTGCGCGTTGATCGACGGCGCGAACGACGTGATGAGGTTGCCCGTCGTGATGTCATACGCCAGGAGGTTGCTGCGCGGCGTCTCGTTCGTTCCGGCCGCCGCCCCCGCCGGGCGGGCCGAGGTGAACTTGCCCGCCGCGTAGACCACATTGCCGACGACGGCCTGGTCCCAGACGATGCCGTTGATCTGGACGGTCGGCAGCGCATCGGCCGTGACGGTCGACGGCGTGCCCTCCGGCGGACTGACATCCGCACGCGCGGGCGCGACGACGACGAGACTGCTGACGATGACGGCGGCGGCAGCCGCAAGAACCGTCGCGATGATCCGCGTCTGCTGTCCGCTGACGCCGGTACGAATGCGCACCATGACTCCCCCAGTCATCCCTCGCAGCCGGATCCCCATCCGTTGATGCCGCGAAGGCGATAATCCCCCAGGTCTCCTACGGCCGCGGGCCGACGAAGACGATGTCTGGCTCAGACGCCAGCAGGTCGACGGTAACACGGATATCCCCCTCCGCCGCAAGGGGTGCGACGAAGGTGAAATCCGCGGTGGCCTCGGCGCCCGGCGCAACCGATGCCGGGAACACGCGCGCCTTCTTGTCGGTCACGGCGATGCCCGGCGTGCGATCGTCTCCCCCGTAGGTCAGGTTGACGCCCGCCGCGCCGGTGTCGATGGGTGCCGAGCCGTTGTTGACGACGCGCACCGACACGGTGATGGCGTCGCCGCTCGGCTCGCCGGGCACATCGCCCGTGAACGTGCCCTTCGTCACCGCGACGAGCTGCACCGTCGCGCCGGCCACCGGTGGTGCAGGCTGGTCGAGAGGCACCTCGGCATCCGTCGGCGGCTTGGTGATCTCGGTCGTCGAACCCGCCGCGGGTGTCTCGAACGCCGTCGGCTGCGGCGTCGGCGTCGCCCACGACGGGCTGGGAGACGCGGCCGCGGATGCGTCCGGCTGGCCCTGGCCGACCACCGCCCACACCACGCCGCCGACCAGCAGCGCCGCCACGACCACGAAAACGATCCACGGAGCGCGTCCGCGTCCGGCTGTCGGCATGTCTTGTGCCATGCGAAAAGCACCTCCCCCATGTGCCCCGCGCCGCGGCGGGCCCCAGTTCCCCGCGTGCGCTCCCTCAGCGTACGCCCGGCATCGTCACAGAGCGAGCACGAGTTTGGTTCTCGTGACCCGGCGGCCCGGACGCCTGTCGCGACCTTCTGGTCAGCAACGCCGACAGCGTCACGAACAGGACGAACGGCATCGCGCTGTCGACCATGCCGCTCTCGGTGAACGTGCGGATGACGAACATCGTGAGCAGCGGCAACAGCAGTCCGCGACGCGACGCCGCTGTGACGGCGGTGATCACGCACCACGCCACCAGCAGACCGATCAGCAGCACTCCGAGCAGTCCCGCCTGCGCCAGAAGTGAGACCCAGCTGCTGTCGAGCACCTGCGACGATCGCCACTTCTCCTGGACCGCGACCTCTTTGACCGACAGACCGACGCCCAGCCAACGCTGCCACGAGGCCCAATCCCAGCCGAGGACCACCTGCCAGCCCGTGAGACGGGAATCCAACGCCGTGCTCTCCGCCGATGTGCCGCCGCGGCTGGCGAGGCCGTCGACGACGCCGGTGAAGACGATGACACCGTAGATGACGGGGACGAAGACGAGAAGGGCGTAGAGGACGCCGCGCCGGCGCACGCCGTTGGTCACCAGCGCCACGATCGCGCCGAAGAGGATGCCGACGAGGGCGATGCGCGATCCTGTGGCGACCACGATCCCGAACAGGACGACGCTCGCGATCACGGCCGACACACGCACACCGCGGCGCAGGATCAGAACGACGAGGGCGATCAGCGGAAGGGCGGCGAGTCCGGCGAGCTCGTTCGGATGGATCTCCGGGATGCCGCCGCCCAGCCGGCCCTTGACCAGCGTGCGCGCGCCCGTCGTGGCGGCGACCACGGCGAGAATCCCCATCGCCGTCAACAGGGCGGCGACGGCCCGATCCCACGGGGCGTTCGTCAGCAGAAGCAGCAGGGTGGCCATGACGATGAAGACCCTCATGACCAGCACGGTGGTCGCCGACCCGTTGCCCGCGACGACCCCGCCGAGCAGGCTGATCATGAGGGTGACGGCGATCACCGCCGCGGGACCGAGCCCCACCGGCATCCGTCGGCGCGTGAAAAGGGTCAGGCCGACGGCGCCGCCCAGCGCGACCAGGGCGATCGCCGCCTTGGCCACGACCACCGGGTCGAGCCCGCCCGCGTAGAACGACTGCGGCCGCCACGGGATGACGCTGACGATCACCAGGAGGAACAGCGCGACGAGAGCCGCGAAGCGTCGACGCGTCGGCCGCGAGGCATCCGCGTGGACGCCCCCGTGCACCCCTTGCCCGCGCATCGCGAGCCCTGCGGCCGTCATGGCCGTGCGGCCGCACCCGTTCCGGCGGCCCCCACGGGCACCGCATCGCGCCAGGTCTCGGTCACGACGCCGGACGCATGCCGGGCGGCCCCGGTGAGGACGACACCCAACGGATGCACGTCCACGAAGGAGAGCTTGGTGATCAGGGCCGACAGCGCCGATGCCGCCGGCGATCCGCTCCGCACCGCGACCACGACTCCTGTGGCGTCGTCGACGAGTTCTCGCACCACGGCGACGGATGCGGCATCCACCACCACCACGACGACGTCGACATGCGCCCGCAGGCTCGAGCGGAGAGCGGGCAGTGCGTCCTGCAGCGCTGCCGCCGCGACAGGCAGAGGATCGGCGAACTGCCGGCCCGCGGCCTCACCCACCGCGGCATCGGCGTCCTCCCCGTCGAGCACCTCGGCGAGCGAGCGCGTCTCGGCCGCGGCGTCGGATGTGGCGCGCGTCTCCAGGAGCGTGACGGTACGACCCGCAGCAGCGAAGGCAGCCGCCAGACCACTGCGCTCCGCCTGCCCGATGGCATCGTCCGAAGCGGTCAGAACGAGCACGGACGAGAGGTCGCTGCCGCCCAGCACCCCGAGATTGGCGACGGTCTCGTCGAAGGCGACGGACTCGTCCTCGTCGTCCGAGCGCCTCCAGCGGCGACGGCGGGGGATGCGCCCGACGACCCGGATGCCGACGAGGCGGCGCACGTCGGAGATGGTGATGACGTTGCGGTTGGTCACCGTGCGATAGACGGCGACGATCCCGCCGACGGCCAGCCCGACGATCAGCCCGAGCCCGACGATCGCGAGCGTCTGCGGTGACACCGGCGCGAGCGGTTCGACCGCCGGCAGCACCACGGTGAGGTTCACCTGGTAGCGCTCATCGGCGTCGGAGTTCTCCGTCGACTGGATGAGTTTCGACAGGTGCGCTGCGGCCGCATTCGCGATCGCCGCGCTGAGCTGCGCAGTGGGAGCCTCGGCGCGCACGACGAGCAGCACGGTGTCGGTCGTGTTGTCCGCCGACACCATCTTTCGCAGGTCGCGATCGCTGTAGTCGGCAGCGGAGAGGTGCAGATCGCTGCGGATGCCGGCGATGACCTCCGGACTGTCGACGAGCTCCGGATACGAGCGGATGCGCGCGAGGCTGAATTGGTTGCGCTCGAACAGCGACGCTTCCTTCGAATCGACCTGCAGCATCAGCGTCGACGTCGACGCGTATGTCTCCGGCAACAGCTTCGCGATGCCGTAGGCGCCGCCTGCTCCCAGCAGCGCGACGATCAGGACCAGCAACCAACCTTCGCGGAGTATCCGCGCGTACGGGACGTCCTCCATGCTCCCCACCCCCCAAGATGAGCCCGAGCGCCGGACGTACCCCTGTTTCCCTCGTCCGACGCCTTCGTGCTGGGCTGAACCTACCACCAGTCGACGTGGCCTGCCGACCCTTCTCAGCCGGTTGAGAGGATCAAGGCTCCGCCGGCGTGTGCGCGGCGATCCAGCGCAGCGCGACGCCGCCGAGCGCGGATGCCACGGCGAGCGCGAACGGAATGAGGGCCGGACTGCCGCCGACGAGCACGATCACGACCGTCAGCACCAGGCCGAGAAGGGTGTCGCTGAGGCGAACCAAGAACACCACCCGCTGACGCCCGGCGACGGCGCTGAGCGCACCGTAGGGCGTGACCACCGCCACGGAGAGCCCGTACACGAGCCACGCCACGAGCATCGTCGGATCGAAGGCGACACCGAACGCCAACGGCCCCAGCCAGGGCCCGGCGCCGAGCGCCACCGCGCTCATCAGCACCGTCGCGCCGACGAGGACGAGCACGACACGGTCGGCCTCTCGCAGCGAACCGGAGCGGCCCTCGCGCCGGTGGTCGGCGAAGCGGACGAAGAGGAACGACGACAGCCCGCCGACGACGAGCAGGAGCGGTGAGGTGTAGGTGCGCGCCGCTTCGAGCATGCCGACCGCGGCGGCCCCGGCAGCCGCCAGCACGACCACCCGTACCGCCGTCAGCATCGCCGGCCGCAACGTCTGCTGCAGCCCTCGCCACGCTCCATAGCTCCAGACGGTGCGCAGGTCCGCGCGTCGCCAGCCGACGAGGACGCGCTCCGATCGGGGAACCAGACGCCACCCGACGATCGCGCCGACGGTCTGGCCTGCGGCGATGACACCGAGGAAGGCTCCGAGCGACAGCGCCTGCAGGGCCGCTGCCGCGGCCAGCAGGGCGAGGCTGATGACGAAGCCGGTCAGATCGGCGGCGATCACCCGCGAGAAGGCGTACCCGGCCATGAGGAGGCGTCGGACGATCTCCTCGACGACGAAGGCGACCATCGCGAGGGCGAACAGTCCCGCTTCGGCAGGGCTCGCGAAGCCGGTGACCGCGGCCACGACGGCGGCGATCACAGCGCTGGTCGCCGCCGCGATCGCGAGCCAGACCTCGAGTCCGGCGCGAATGCGTCGGTCCGCACGATCGAGCACGACGAGCGCGTCTCCGACGAGTCCCGTGACGATGCCGGACGCCAGCACGATCACGCCGTAGAGGATCGCGAAGCGTCCGTAATCGGCGATGCCGAGCAGCCGCGCAACGAGAATCTGCAGCGCCAGGCTCACCGCAGCCTGAGCCGCTTGCGCGGCGATCGCTCCCAGCGCCTTCCGCTTCACGCGAGCCCCTTCCCCCGCGCCCATCTTGCCCGACGGCGCGCCCGGGCGGCAGCCTCGCCCCGCTTCACCCCGTCGTCGAGGTGCACGGCACTGTCGTCTCGCGCGCACCTGCGGTAGTGTGCAGACGTGGGCCGGGGGCCCGCATCGAGCCGGGGGGCTCGAACCGGGACGACGCTCGTCGTCGAGCTCGGATCACATCGAGAGCTGGGGGAGCTCGCTATGGCTGTGTCGATCGGCTACGCCGCCGGGGCGTTCGATCTTTTTCACATCGGGCATCTGAACATCCTTCGCCATGCCAAGGAGCAGTGCGACCTGCTGATCGCGGGTGTCGTCAGCGACGAGATGCTGCGCCAGGTCAAGGGCGTGGAACCGTTCGTCCCGACCGTGGAGCGCGCGCAGATCGTGCGCGACATCCGCTACGTCGACCATGTCCACATCGAGACGGTGCCGGACAAGCTCGAGGTGTGGCGCGAGGTCGGCTTCACGCACTTCTTCAAAGGTGACGACTGGCGCGGCACGGAGAAGGGTCTGCGCCTGGAGCGCGAGTTCGCGGCCGTCGGCGTGCAGGTCGTCTACTTTCCTTACACTGCGCACACGTCGAGCTCGCAGCTGCGACGCGCGCTGGACGCGGCCATCGTGGCGAAGGACGAACGTCGCGGCATCCGCTCGGACGTCGGGTAAGCACCCCCGAGCGGAGGGAATCTGCGACGAAAGTCGAAGAAAACAACCGCGCACCCGGTGATTTCCGGTTCACGACACCTTGTCCTCCTAGGATGAGCGCGGCGCGGGGGCGCGCCGTCGACCTTGGGGGTTGTTTTCATGGGTTTCGTGCACCGCCACCGCGGCCTCATCCGCGCGCTCACCATCGGCGTGGTCCTGACGGCGACGGCGAGCTTCGCCGGCTGCGCCACGGAGAACACGGATGCCGCGACGTCGTCACCGCGACCGACCACGCACACGCCTTCCCCGACCCCCACGCCGCTCACCCCGGCTCAAGCGCTCCTGGCGGCGCATGCCGATGTCCCGGGAGCGTGCGCGGTCAGCTTCAGCATCGACGGCACGACGCTCGAGCCGCAGCTGCAAGTGCAGGACCGCCTCTACGACCACCTGCCGATCCCGCGGGCGGCCGACCGCGTGTTCGCAGGCTGGTACGCCGACGCGGCGACGGCGGCCGCGGCATCCGCCGATCCCGCTGCACATGCCGGCAGTCCCGCGACGCGGATCAACGGCTCGCGGCCGGTCGCCTGCACCGCCCACCAGCAGACGCTCTACGGCGCGTGGACGACGACGGATGCCGTGGCCGCCGCCAAGGCGCGCGTGCCGATCCTCATGTACCACCAGTTCACCGCGAAGCCCGAGGGCGAGTCCGGCTGGCTGCGCGGCAACTACGCGTACATCGAGGACTATCGCGCCCAGATGCAGTACATCAAGGATCAGTCCTTCTATCTGCCCACCTGGGACGAGCTGAGCGCGTTCATCGACGGCGCGCTCTACCTGCCCGACCACGCGGTGATCATCACCGACGACGACGCCGATCCGAGCTGGCTCACGATGGCCTCGCCGATCAACGAGCAGCTGCAGCTCATGGCGACCTCCTTCGTGATCACGGGATCGGGCGTCCCCACGCAGAACCGCTTCATCCTGCAGCGGTCCCACACCCACGACATGCATCATGCGGGAGCCAACGGCAAGGCCCGATGATGAACCTGA
>NZ_BADB01000377.1:0-8978 GCF_000333415.1 Microbacterium sp. B24
AGCATCCCACAGGCGCAGCAGCTCGTTCGTCGGCGCGCAGAAGGGTGAGGGAGCAGCCCGCCATGTCGAGGCTCGTGACATAGTCGCCGACGAGGCTGCGGGCGACCGTGACGCCCTTCGCCGCGAGGGCGTCGGCGATGTCGGCGTACATCACGTACAGCTCGATGAGCGGCGTGCCACCAAGCCCGGTCAGCAGAGCGATCACCGGAGCGCCGGTGAAGTCCAGGTCGGCGGTGATCGCTTCGACGAGTTCGGCGGCGATGTCGTGCGCAGGGGCCAGGGGCACGCGCGTGCGCCCTGGCTCGCCGTGGATGCCGACACCCATCTCCATCTCGTCATCCGGCAGATCGAAGCTCGGGTGACCGACCGCGGGCACGGTGCAGCTGGTGAGCGCGACGCCCATCGAGCGCCCGTGCGAGGCGACGTGCTCGGCGACGGCCTTGACCTCTGCCAGGCTCTTACCCTCGGCCGCCGCCGCCCCGGCGATCTTCTCGACGAGCAGGGTCGTGCCGACACCGCGACGCCCGGCCGTCCACGTCGAGTCCTTCACCGCGACGTCGTCGGCGACGATCACCGACTCCGAGGCGATGCCCTCGTCGGCGGCCAGTTCGGCCGCCATCTCGAAGTTGAGCACGTCACCCGTGTAGTTCTTGACGATGAAGAGCACGCCCGCACCGGAATCGACGGCCTGGGCCGCGGCCAGCATCTGATCGGGCGTCGGCGAGGTGAACACCTCGCCCGCGCACGCGGCATCGAGCATGCCCGCGCCGACGAAGCCGCTATGCAGGGGTTCGTGGCCCGAACCGCCGCCCGAGATCAGCGCGACGCGACCCTCGCGGGGCGCGTTGCTGATGACCACGCGGTTCTCATGGTCGACGGTGAGCTCGGGGTGGGCGGCCGCGACGCCGCGCAGGGCATCGGCGAGCACCGATTCGGCCGAGTTGATGAGCTTCTTCATGCGCGGATCTCCTCTTCACTGAGTTGTCGCAGGTGGTTCTCGCCGGCGTTCTTCGACGGCCTCGTCGCGGGGGTGGCTTTTCGACATCATCGACTGCGATTCGTCTATGTCGAATATCTGCCCCATTTGCACCGGTGTCAAGAGGTAGTGTGACGTCAACCGTCCGCGCGCGAAAGGTCTCGGGATGATCCAGTCCATCGACCGCGCCGCGCGCATCCTCTCCCTGCTGCAGGGTGCGCGGCGCCTCGGCATCAGCGAGCTCGCCGTCGCGCTCGAGCTGCCGCCGTCGACGGTGCACGGCCTCGTGAAGTCGCTGCAGGAACACGGTCTGGTGATTCAGGAGGCGCGCGGCAGTCGCTACGCCCTCGGCCCGGCGCTTCTCACCCTCTCGAGCGTGTACCTCGACACCCTCGACGTGCGCGCACGGTCGCTGCGGCGCATGCACGACCTGTCGCATCGCACCGGACTCGCCTGTCGGCTGGGTGTCGCGCACAACACGGACGTCCTCGTCATCCACCACGATCGCCGACCAGACGGCACGGAGCAGATGCCCGAGACGGGGATCACCCTCCCGGCCCACGCCTCCGCCCTCGGAAAGGTGCTGCTCGCCTACGACGACGACTTCCGCACGGAGGTGCTCGCCCACCCCCTGGCCGACCTGACCGGCGACACGGTCACCGACGCGGCTGCGCTGCAGGAGCAGCTGATCGTCGTGCAGGACGGTGCGCTGGCGACCGAGAACGAAGAGGCCGTCATCGGCGACGCCTCCGTCGCCGTTCCGGTCGCGGGCGAGGACGGCACGGTGATCGCTGCGCTCGGGGTCGTCTTCCCCGCGCCGGCATCGGAGCTGGATGCCGCAGTCCTCAAGGAACTGCGCGACGCGGCACAGGCGATCTCCCGCGACCTGGGAGCTCCGAGCTGGCCGCCCCGAGCGGGCGCGGCGGTCTGATCAGCGCCACGGGCCGTTGAGCGCGCGCAGCGCGTCGACGCGCCCCGCGGGCTACTTCACCAGCGGGAAGAGGATCGTCTCGCGGATGCCGAGTCCGGTAATCGCCATGAGCAGTCGGTCGATGCCCATTCCCATGCCGCCGGTCGGGGGCATGCCGTGCTCGAGCGCGCGCAGGAACTCCTCGTCGACGCGCATCGCCTCATCGTCACCACGGGCCGCGAGCTTCGCCTGCTCGACGAAGCGCTCGCGCTGGATGACGGGGTCGACGAGCTCGGAGTATCCCGTCGCCAACTCGAAGCCGCGCACGTACAGGTCCCACTTCTCGACGACACCCGCGACGGTGCGGTGCTCGCGGACGAGCGGCGAGGTGTCCAGGGGAAAGTCCATGACGAAGGTCGGCCGCTCCAGGCCGCCCTTCACGAAGTGCTCCCACAGCTCTTCGACGTACTTGCCGTGCGTCGCGACCTTCTCGGGCACCTCCACGCCCACCGACGCGGCGAGCGCCTTCAGCTCGTCCAGCGGGGTCTCGGGCGTGATCGGAGTGCCCGCGGCATCCGAGAGGGACGCGTACATCGAAATGCGATCCCACTGTCCGCCGAGATCGAACTCCGTCCCATCGGCCCACGTGACCGTCGTCGAGCCGGCCACGGCGATCGCCGCGTTCTGGATGAGCTCCTGCGTGAGATCGGCGATGCCGTTGTAGTCCGTGTAGGACTGATAGGCCTCGAGCATCGCGAACTCGGGGCTGTGAGTGGAGTCGGCACCCTCGTTGCGGAAGTTGCGGTTGATCTCGAACACCCGGTCGATGCCGCCGACGACGGCGCGCTTGAGGAAGAGCTCGGGAGCGATGCGAAGGTACAGCTCGGCGTCGAACGCGTTCGAGTGCGTCACGAAGGGCCGCGCCGCCGCCCCGCCGTGCTGCACCTGCAGCATCGGAGTCTCCACCTCGAGGAAGCCGTGGTCGGCGAAGGTCTGGCGCAGCGACGCATTCACCTTGGCGCGCGCGATGACCGTCTCCCGCGCCTGATCGCGGGCGATGAGATCGAGGAAGCGCGAGCGCACCCGGCTCTCCTCGCTCAGCTCGCTGTACAGGTTCGGCAGCGGCAGCAGCGCCTTCGCCGCGATCACCCAGTCGGTGACCATGATCGACAGCTCGCCGCGGCGGCTGGAGATGACCTGACCGGTCACCGAGACGTGGTCGCCGAGGTCGACGAGGTCCTTCCAGGCCTGCAGCGACTCCTCGCCCACTTCGGCGAGCGACACCATCGCCTGGATGCGGCTGCCGTCGCCGGCCTGCAGCGACGCGAAGCACAGTTTGCCCGTATTGCGACTGAACACGACGCGTCCGGCGACCGACGCGGTGACACCGGTCTCCGCGCCGGCCTCGAGATCGGCGTAGCGCGCACGCAGAGCGGCGATGGTGTCGGAGACCGGGACGGTCACCGGGTAGGCGCCGCCCGCGGCATCCGCCCGCTCGGCGAGCAGCCGCTCGCGCTTGGCGAGGCGTACCGCCTTCTGCTCGTGCACGTCGGCGAGGTCCGCTCCCTCGGCGTCAGGGGCGGCCGGGACGGGCGTGGACGCGGCGTTCGGCGTCTGAGTCATGGTGCGGGGCTCCTCGGAATCGACGTTCCAGTCTATCGAGGCCCGCCCGCGCGCCTTCCGGCGCACCGCGACCCGCGCGGTCAGCCGCCGAGGACGTCGTCGATCAGCGGCGACCCGTCCTGCAGCGCCCGGTCGACGGCGGAATGCACGAGCGCCGACAGGTAGCGTCCGGGTTCCTCGATGCCGGCCGAGCGCAGCAGCGACGTCGATTGGCGGACGACGGATGCCGAGAACGCCGTCGCTGTCGCGATGGCCTCGCCGTAGGCGGCGCGGTCGGCTTCGGCGACGACGACGGGCTCGCAGCCCAGCTCGACGGCGAGCGCCTGCGCGATCGGCAGCACCGCGGCCGGCGCCGTCACCGCCGCGAACGCGTCCTGCAGCTGGCGCAGATCCATCGAGCTGCCGGTGAAGGTGACCGCCGGGTGCACCGCGAGCGGAATCGCCCCGCGGCCTGCCGCAGGAGCGAGCACATCGGTCCCCCAGGCGGGATCGGTGTGCAAGACGAGTTGCCCGATCTGCCAGCGATCGAGTTCGGCCAGACCGGCGACCAGGCTCGGCAACTCGTCGTGCGGAACGGCGATCACCACGAGCTCGCTGCGACGCACGATCTCGTCGGCGTCGAGCACGGGAACCCCGGGCAGAATCGCTTCGACGCGGTCGCGGTCGGAGCCGGCCGTGATGCCGACGAGGGCGTGTCCGGCGCCGGCCAGGGCCGCCCCGATGACGGGACCGACGCGTCCGGCGCCGATGATCCCCACTCCCAGCCTGCTCGCGCCGCTCATGCGCGTCCTTCCTCTTGGTCGGTGGTCGCGATCGCGATCGGCACCGGCGACGCCGGGGGCGCGGCATCCCACCGGTGCGAACGGTCGCTCGCGGCGGCCGTGATCACCGCTCTTGCGGCCCGCTGCCACACCGCGACGGCGTCGTCGCGGTCGAGTGCCCCGACGGCGCCCGGCACCTGCCCGGCGACGGTGTGCCCGGTGAGTGTCGCCGCCTTCTGCGAACGCCCGAGCGGCCCCTGCGACAGCGCCACCGACTGCAGGCGCGCGAGCGGCAGGATCACCAGCGAGCGCCAGATGAGGCCGTGGCGAAGCAGAATCGCGTCCTCGGTGAGCAGCACCCCGTTGCGCCGCCACGACAGCGGGCGCAACCACCACGCGCGCCGCGGCGTCGTCACGTACGGGTCGCTCGCGTCGTGCGGGCCGAGCAGACCGTGCACGACCAGCTCCTGCCACTGCGCGGCCGAGATCCCGGGAAGGAACAGGCGCATCACCCGCTCGACGTCGTCGCGAGTGCCGACCGGCAGCACATCCGCGAACTGCTGCGACTGCGCGTCGCTGGCCGAACGCCCCGAGAGTCGGTTGACCCGAATCGACCACCAGCCGCACCCGCGCCAGAGCAGCGGCTGGCGGATCTCGAATGCGTGCACGCGGCCCGGCGGCAGCGTCTCGGTGATGGTCGTGAACAGTCCGAAGGTGATGCGCACCCCCGAGGGCGTGGGGGCGATCGAGTAGCGCAGGGCGCGGGTGATGGTGCGAAACCAATAGGCCGCGAACCCCAGCACGGCCGGCACCAGGGTGAACAGCACCCAGGGCGTGCCCACGACGGCGCCGACGATGATGGCGGCGGCCAGCACCAGCAGCCACAGCGTCGAGCCCGACAGCAGCCGTGAGGCGATGAGCCTCCCCGGCGGGATGTGCACGACGGATGCCGGTTCGGCGACGGGCCGCTCGGCGCCGTCGATCAGCCCGGTGAGCGCCGCACTGACGGTGGCGACGGCGGCCCGCCCGCGGGGTATGGATCCCGCGGCATCCGAGGCCCGCGCGAGCTGGCGGCCGGAGGCGAGGCGAAGGATGTCGGCGCGCACGGCCTCGGCGTTGGTGGTCGAGAGGTATTCGAGCTTGACGTTGCTGTCGAGTCCCGCGCCGACGACCTCGAGCTTGGCCGCGCCCAGGAGCCGCGCGACCATCGGGCGGGTCAGGTTGACGCCCTGCACCCGATCGAGCGGCGCACGCCGATGGGTGCGGAAGAAGATGCCGCTGCGCACCTCCACGTCGTCGCCGGTGATGCGGAACGTGTGAAAACGCCACGACAGCCAGAAGCCGCCCAGCAGGAGCAGCAGCACGGCCAGCACCGCCAGCAGCGCGAGCAGGATGAGGTTGTTGCTGACGACGTAGTCGACGGGGTCGGCCTCGTAGCGTTCCAGGTCGGCGACGGCGGGGAAGAGCCAGCCGATGATGCGGTCGCGCAGGTTGGTGATGACGATGCCGAGCACGACCACGAGGAACAGCCCACCGCGCAGCACGGGTGTGAGAGGGTGCAGTCGATGCCACTCGCCGTCGCTGAGCGGCGAGCGCACGTCGGCGACGGCGGCGGGATCGGTCACAGGCCGGTCCGCCGTGTCTCAGCCACCGCGATCAGCGTGTCGCGCAGCAGCTCGGCGGCCGACTGCTGAAGACCCGGGATCACGACGCCGGTGGTCGCCGCAGCGGTCACGAGCTTGAGCTGGGCAATGCCGAAGACGCGGTCGAGGGGCCCGTGGGTGATGTCGACCAGCTGCATACGCCCGTAGGGGACGGCGACCATGCGCTGCCAGAGGATGCCGCGGCGGAACACGAGGTCGTCCTCGCGCAGCTGGTAGCCGTAGGCGCGGGCCTGGCGCGGGAGGATCACGAGCGTCCAGACCGTCACGACGGTGACGACGCCCGCCGGGATCCACACCCAGCCGAGCCGCAGCAGGAGCGCACCGACGAGCGCCGCGGCGATGACGAGCACGAGGAAGGCGATCGTCGAGATCAGCCGCACCCAGACGTAGTTGCGCGAGAGCTGATGCCAGGTGCCGTCGCCCAGCGGCAGCCGCTTCGTGCTGCGCGGCTCGAGGATGCGGTCGTAGGTGCCCTCGTCGAGCACGCCTTCACCCCCGGTCGTTGAGCGAGCGACGGGAGTCGAAACGCCGTCCGCCAGCGAAACGACGTCAGTCGTGGTGGGAGAGTCCGAGTCCGGGTTCGGGAGGTCCGGGGTGTTCGTCATCGTCGTCCTTCCGGATGGTGCAGAGGTGCTCGGCGACGAGTCCCGCCGCGACCAGCACGAGGCCGCCGACGATCGCGGCGATCACCGGTCCTGTCGAGCCTAACGAGGGCGCGACGGGTCGGGTGAGCAGGAAGGCCAGAAGTCCCGCCGCGACACCGGCGACACCGGCACCGACGAGCGTCGACGCCTTCGCCAGCATCGCGATGCGGACGGCGCGGAAGGGATCGACCGGAGCGGTCTGGGCGCCGGCGGTCGCTCGCCGGATCGGCAACGCGAACAGCACGAGGGCGATGCCGAGAAGGACGAGCAGGATCGGCAGCAGGAACGACGGGGTGAAAGTGGGACGCCCTGTCACCGTCAGCACCTGGTCGACGGCGAATCCGAGGAACACGCCGATGGCGACGGCGGCGACGATCGCGCCCGCGGTGGTGCGCTTCACGCCGCGCCCCCCTCCGGTGCCGAGGTGCCGTCCGCATCCGCCTCCGCTTCGGCCTCCCGCAGCGCTGCGAGCAGATCGTGCACGCGCCCGACGCCGGGCAGCACGGCCTCGGGGTCGACCTGCAGCCACGGCTCGAGCACGAACGTGCGCTCTCCCGCGCGCGGGTGCGGGAGGGTGAGCGTCGGGTCGGCAGAGCGCACGTCGCCGTAGGCGATGAGGTCGAGATCGAGGGTGCGGCTCTGCCAGCGGAGGTCGTCGACGCGGCGCGGCGGCCGCCCGTGCGCCTCCTCGATCGCGTGGAGGTACCCGAGCAGCACCGAGGGGGCGAGGCGGGTCGTCACGAGCGCGACCGCGTTGAGGTAGGCGGGGGCCTCTTCATCCGGGCCGTCCAGCGTCAAAGCCACCGTCTCGATGGGCGCCGAGGCGACGACACGCGTCGTCAGCGGCAGACGCGCGAGCTCTTCGAGGGCCGCCGTCATGGTGGCCTGCCGGTCGCCCAGGTTGGCGCCGATCGCGATCACCGCGACCGTCTCGGCGGAGCTCGGGGCAGGCATGTCGTCGGAGAAGCCCTGCGCGAGGCGGCGGTTCATGCGGGCGCTCCTTCACGAGCGCGACGGATCGTCACGCTCACGTCGTCGAACGGCACCGCGATGGGCGCCTGCGGTTTGTGGATCGTGACCTCGACGGCATCCACCCGGGGGTACGCGAGGGCCCGATCGGCGATGCGCTGCGCGACGGTCTCGAGGAGGTCGGCCGGGTCTCCGGAGAGCACCGCGGCGACCTGGTCGGCGAACTCGCCGTAGTGCACGGTGTCGGCCACGTCGTCGCTGCGGGCGGCGTCGGCGAGCGAGAGCTCCAGCACGACGTCGGCGATGAAGACCTGACCCTCGCGACGCTCGTGCTCATAGACCCCGTGGTAGCCGGTGGCCCGGATGCCGGTGAGGGTGATCCGGTCGCTCATGCGCCTCCTCCGTCGTTCTCACCGCTCCACCGCGCCCACACCGCGAGCGCGTCGCGGGTGGCTGCGGCGTCGTGCACGCGCACGGCCCACACGCCGGTCTGGGCCGCGAGCACGCTCGTGACAGCGGTCGCGAGGTCGCGTCGCGGGGTCGAGACCTCCGCGCCGTCGGCAGGCGCCAGCGCCTCCGCGAGGAAGCGCTTGCGGCTGGTGCCGACGAGTACCCGCGGCCCGATCGCGACGATGC
This sequence comes from Microbacterium sp. B24, assembly GCF_000333415.1. Lineage (NCBI taxonomy): Bacteria > Bacillati > Actinomycetota > Actinomycetes > Micrococcales > Microbacteriaceae > Microbacterium > Microbacterium sp. B24. The sequence goes on from NZ_BADB01000377.1 coordinate 8,184, forward strand.
GCTCGAGGGCGCGCAGCGCCTCCCAGTTCTGCGGGCCGCGCTTGCCGAAGCCGATTCCCGGATCGAGGATGACCCGCTCGGGCGAGATCCCCGCGGCCGCGGCGGCCTCCACGCGTCCCTCGAGCTCGGCGACGAGGTCGCGGGCGAGGTCGGCGTAGGCGGCATGGGCGTACATGTCGGCGGAGTGGCCGCGCCAGTGCTGCAGGACGACGTCGACGTCGGATGCCGCGACCACCCCGAGCATGTCGGCATCTGCCAGCCCGCCCGAGACGTCGTTGACGATGCGCGCGCCGGCATCGATCGCCGCATGCGCGGTGCTCGCGTTCATCGTGTCGATGCTGACGAGAGCGCCCTCCGCCGCGAGCGCCGCCACCACGGGCAGCACGCGCGCCTGCTCCTCGGCCGGGGCCACCCGCTCGGCGCCCGGTCGCGTCGACTCTCCGCCGACATCGAGGATGTCGGCGCCGTCGATGCGCAGCGACAGGCCGTGCGCGATCGCGGCGTCGGCCGCGAGGAAGCGCCCGCCGTCGCTGAACGAGTCGGGCGTGACGTTGACGATGCCCATGATCGCGGTCATGCGGGCGTCCCCGTCACGAGCATCATGATCTCGGCGCGTGCAGACGGCTCGGCCAGCTCGCCGCGCGCGGCGATGGTGATCGTCGCGGCATCCGGCTGCCGTCCCCCGCGCATCGTGACGCACTCGTGATGCGCGGCGAGCACGACGAGCACGCCGCGCGCATCGAGGGCCGCGGCGATGGTGTCGGACTCTAGAGGATCCCCGGGACCGAGCTCAAT
>NZ_BADB01000376.1:0-13578 GCF_000333415.1 Microbacterium sp. B24
AGCTCGGTCCCGGGGATCCTCTAGAGTCGAGCTGAGCCTGGCCGGCGAAGTGCGAGCCGTCACTGCTCACGAGCAGCGCCGCAACGAGGCGAACCGGGTCGGCTATCGGTCCGTCATCGACACGGCATCCCGCGACCTGCGCGGCGCCCTGCGCGACCTCGCACGACACCATCCGAGCGAGCCGAGCGACCGACCCGACTTCTGAGCACGCCGCCCGTCAGGCCTCGAGAGCGAGCGCCGCCAGCAGATCCGCCGGAGAGGCCTGCATCGCGTGTGGTCCCGCGATGTCGAAGAAGACCGTCGTGATCTCCGACTCGTGGGCCGCGAGGAAGCTGCGCAGCCACGTGGGCGAGTGCAGCGCCACCGCGGGGGGAAGAGCGGCGGGCTTGTTCGCCGCATCGCTGAACAGCAGCAGCGCGACATCGCCGGTGTTCGGGTCGCGGTACGTCCAGACCTCGCCGGTGTCACGCGGGTCGTCGCGCTGACCAGGGCGCATGAGCGGCACCACCGTCGGGCCGTGACGCAGGGCGAAGGCGAGTGCTGCCATGTCCTGCGTCTGCAGGGCGTCCGCGAGTTGCGTGTTGCGGAATTCGAGCGGGGGCTTCGCGCGCTTCTTTCCGGCCATCCCTCCAGCATACGAGGCGCCTCGCGCGCCGCGTCGACTCGCCGGCCGCGCCCAACGTGACGGACCCTGCGCGAGACAAGGGGGGCCCTCTCGATCCCCACATTGGGGGCTGGGAGAATCGAGAGGGCCTGGGCTCATCGGGCGATCTGCCGAATGCCGGTCTTGGGGGTGACACGACGACCGCCGTTGGGGGCGACGGTGGCTCGCCACGAGAGCTACGAACAAGGCTAACCGCGCCCGTGAGGCGGCGGCTGGTTCTCAGATGAGAAATCTCTCAGAGTTAGAGATATATCACTGCCTAGATATCCCGAATGGCGATGATCGCGGGCTCAGCGCAGTTCGAACACCTTCGTATCCGCCGCCTGGATGCCGCCGATCGACACCGAGAGGTGGTAGTAGCCCGGCGAGGCCTGCGGCCGCGACGACCCGCACGTGTCGACCGATGATCGCGTACGGTCCCACTGCAGCGGCGTCACACTGGAGACGGTCTGACCCGCTGCCAGTTGAACGACCTGATCGCTGGACTCCGACTGGCAATCGGTCGAACGCCACCACGTGTCGGTGCCGCTGGTGATCACGAATGACTGCGTCGCGGTCCCCACGTTGATCAGGCACGCCGCGCCCGACGTGTTCGAGAGCGTGATCGACAGCTTGGGCAGCTCGCCCGCGCTGTACACGTCCTGATCCGTGACCGCCTGCACCGAGATGGCTGCCGTCGAGCAGGCCGCGACCGTGGGCGTCGTCCCCGAGGTGTCGGGGGTGGGCTCGGGCGCTGCCGGCGGCGCTGAGGCATCGGCGGGTGCGGCGGATGCGGTCGGAGCGGATGCCGAGGCGAGGGGCGTCGTAGCCGACGGGCTCGATGCGGGCACGGCGGGCTGAGACGCGCGCCACGGCTGCCAGATCGCGAGGACGATCGCCGCGATGATGACGAGGACGATCAGCACGGCGACGAGCCGGCGCCGCCGGTAGACGGCGGGGCTGGGGCGTCGCGAACGGCGCGTCGGGGTGCTCACTCCTCCAGGCTAGGCCGCGGCATCCCCGTCTCCTGCCGGGGCGCGCGGGGCTCAGAGGTTCTTCAGCATGCGGGTATTGCCGAGCGTGTTCGGTTTGACGTGCGCGAGGTCGAGGAACTCCGCGACACCCTCGTCGGGGCTGCGCAGCAGCTGCGAGTACACGTCGGGGTCGACGACCTGTTCCCCGATGGGCGCGAAACCGCGACGACGGAAGAAGTCGACCTCGAAGGTGAGACAGAACAGCCGCGACAGACCGAGGTCGATCGCGCGGTCCTCCAGCTGCGTCACGATCGCCCCGCCGACACCGTGATGCAGCCAGTCCTCCGCGACGATGAGCGTGCGGATCTCGCCCAGGTCCTCCCACATCACGTGCAGGGCGCCGCAGCCGATGAGCTCGCCGTCCTGCTCGGCGACGACGAACTCCTGCACCGATTCGTACAGGGTGACGATCTCCTTGCCGAGCAGGATCCGCCGCTGCACCCACGGCTCGAGAAGGGCGAGGATGCCGCGGACATCCGAGGTCCGCGCGGGCCGGACGACGGGGCGGGCCGGGCTGGTGCCTTCGGTGGGGTCGGCAAGGGTCACCGACCCACTGTATTGCCCCCTACGCTGGAGCCGGGAAGGACTTCGCCGTGAGTGTGTTGCGCGACTATGCCGCGACGGTGTCGCAGCCGACGCTGCCCTTGTCGCCGTCGGCCGAGGCGGTTCGCTACGACGAGTTCGTGGATGCCGACGGGGCGCTCCGCCCCGGATGGAAGGCGCTGGCGGCGCACGCCTTGAGCCTCACGGGCGAGGATCTGCAGCGCGTCGACGGCGAGATCGCGCGTTTTCTCGCGGACGACGGCGTCTCGTACCTGCGCGGCGACTCCGGACCGCAGCCATGGCAGCTCGACCCGGTGCCGTTCGTGTTCGACGCGGCCGGCTGGTCGCCGTTGGAGGTCGGGCTCGCGCAGCGGGCCGAGCTGCTGAACGCGCTGCTCGTCGACCTGTACGGACCGCAGAATCTGATGCGCGAAGGGATTGTGCCGTCGGCCGTCGTCTTCGGCCACTCCGGTTTCACTCGCCCGTTGGCCCGCGCGAGCGCCGTCGACCCTCATCCGCTGCTGCTGGCGGCGACCGATCTCGGGCGCGACGCCGAGGGCGAATGGCACGTCCTCGCCGATCGCGTGCAGGCACCGTCGGGTCTGGGCTTCGCCGCGGAGAATCGCCGGGTGATCTCGCAGGTGCTGCCCGACCTGTTCCAGGAGGAGAACCTCCACCGCATCGACCCCTACTTCTCGGCGCTGCGCGCCGCGCTGCTGTCGTCGGTGGCCGCCGAGATCGATGACCCGCGGGTCGTCATCCTCTCTCCCGGCACGCTGAGCGAGACGGCGTTCGACCAGGCGTTCCTGGCGAGCGCGCTCGGTTTCCCGCTCGTGCAGGGCAGCGATCTGGTCGTGCGCGACGGGTTCGTCTGGATGAAGCCCGCCGGCTGGCCCCGCACGCGCCCCACCGACCGCATCGACGTGATCATCCGCAGGGTGGATGCCGCGTGGTGCGACCCCTTGGAACTTCGCGGCGACTCACGGCTGGGCGTCGCCGGGCTGAGTGAGGCCGTACGCCGCGGCCATGTGCGCCTGGTGAACGGCCTCGGAGCCGGCGTGCTGGAGAACCCGGGGCTGCTCCCCTATCTGCCCGCGGCGTGCGAATACCTCCTCGGCGAGCAGTTGCGCATTCCGTCGGTGCCGACGGTGTGGTGCGGCGATCCGGAGGCGAGGGACCGGGTGCTGTCGCGCGTGCGCGCGGGAGATCGGGGCCTGATCGTGCGCACGATCGACGAACCGCGCAAGGCGTTCAGCGAGATGTCGGCCGACGACCTGATCGCGCGAATCCAGTCGACTCCGCACCGGTTCGTCGGGCAGGACCTGCTGCCGCTCTCGCAAACCCCGGTCTGGTCGAGCACCGACGATCTCGGTGCGCGTATCGACGCGCTGCCGTTGACGCTCCGCGCGTTCGCGTTGCGCTACGGGTCGGCGTACCGTCCGCTCGTCGGAGGTCTGGCGACCGTGCGAGAGAGCCCCGATGCGCTCCCGCGGACGAAAGACGTGTGGGTGCTGAAAGCCTCGGAGGACGACCCCGACCAGAACCTGACCGAGATCGCGCCTGCACCGACGGCCCGCAGCGTCCCGCCGCTGGCTCCCCGCGCGCACGCCGACATGTTCTGGACCGGCCGCTACGCGGAGCGCGCGGAAGACCTTCTGCGGCTGCTGCTGACGGCGCAGACCGAGCTCGACCAGCCTCGTGCCTACGTGGCGGGCCGGCTGGCGGAGAGCCCCCGCGTCCTGCTGGATGTGCTCGGGCGTCTGGCCGGAATGCGCTCGCTCGATCCCGAGGCGGAGTTCCGTTCGCTGCTGCTGGACGTTCGTCGTCCCGGCTCCGCCGCGCATTCGATCGCGCGTCTTCGCGAAGCGATGGAAGGCGTCCGCGACCAGCTCTCCGGTGACACGTGGCGGGTCTTCGCGACGATCGATCGCGCCACCCGCGCGCTGCGCGGCTCGTCCCACCCGCACCGCACGGCGGAGTCGGGAGGGCGCATGCTCTCGGCGATGCTGTCGCTGTACGGCATCACGGCGAACATGATCCGCGACACCGGCTGGCACATGATCGAAGCCGGCCGCTTCCTGGAGCGCGGACTGCAGCTGTCCGAACTGCTGTCGACGGGTCTGGCTGAACGCCACGCGCCCCGCGCCGAGCGCAGCGTCTTGGAGGCCGTCCTCCTGGCGGCCGAGAGCGTCGTGACCCACCGCCGTCGCTACCGCGGATCGATGCGGGCCGCCGACGTGCTCGATCTGCTGCTGCTCGATCACAGCAACCCGCGCTCGCTCGCGTTCGCGCTCGCGCGTCTGCGCGAGCATCTGGCCGCCATGCCGGCATCCACGGGGTCGACCCGGGCGGAGCGCCTGCTCGATCATCTCGAAACGGAACTCGCCGCCATCGACGTCGCCGCGCTGGACGTCGTCGATAACGGTCGACGCGCCACGCTCGTCGCCTTCATGGCCGATGTGACGGCGCAGCTCGAACAACTCTCGGATGCCGTCACCCATCTCCACTTCGAGAGCGGGCCGCCCGCCGTCGCGATGACCGACCTGTCCCTCGTCGAGTTGATGGAGGCCCGCGCGTGATGCGTTACCGCGTCTGGCACCGCACCGCCTACACGTACGGCAAGCCCGTGCAGGACAGCGTCGGCCAGTTCCATCTCGTACCCCGCGGGCTGCCCTGGCAGGAGGTCACCGAGGCGAGCGTCCAGGTCGACCCGGCTCCGGGCGACATCGCGCCCGACACCGACGCGTTCGGAAACTCGGCCACCTACTTCCACCTCACCGACCCGCACGAGGCGCTGACGATCACCGCATCGAGCGTGGTCGCCGTCGAGACGCCCACCTACGACGCGGACGCGCTCGCACTCCCGTGGGAGCAGGCTCGGCCGTTGCTGAACGCTCATCTGCCCGAGGCGTGGCGGGCCGTCGAGTACGCCCTGGAGTCGCCGCGGGTGCGCCACGAGCCGGAGGCCGCGGCGTACGGTGCCGTGTCGCTCACGCCCGGTCGACCCATCGGTGAGGCCGCGACGGATCTGATGCAGCGGATCTACCGCGACTTCGACTACGACAAGACGGCGACCACCGTCACCAGCACCGTGGGCGATGCGATGCGCGCGCGGGCGGGGGTCTGTCAGGACTTCGCGCACGTGGCGCTCGCGTGCCTGCGCTCGCACGGGGTCGCCGCCCGCTACGTCTCGGGCTATCTGGCGACGCAGCCGCCGCCCGGCAAGGAGCGGGTGTTCGGCGCCGACGCGTCGCATGCGTGGCTCGCCGTGTGGCTGCCCGGCACCGACCAGTGGCTGGCGATCGACCCGACGAACGACCAGTGGGCGAACGACCGCTACGTGACGGTGGCGTGGGGTCGCGACTACGGGGACGTCGCGCCGGTGCGCGGCATCATCTTCACCAAGGCGAAGAACTCGACGCTGCGCGTCTCGGTCGACGTGGCTCCGCTCGATGCGGCGGCGACCGCTGCGTCACTTCCTCCCGCGGCGACAGGAACCGCATGAGCGCCCCCGCCAGAGACATACGACCCGTCATCGGCCTCACGACCTACCTCGAGCGCGCCCAGCAGGGTGTGTGGGACGTGCGCGCGGCCTTTCTGCCCCAGGTCTACCTCGACGCGACCACCGCGGTCGGCGGCGCGGGGGTGCTGCTGCCACCGCAGCCCGACCCGGATGCTGCCGCCGACGCGGTGCTCGACGGTCTGGACGGGCTGGTCCTCACCGGCGGCCTCGACGTCGATCCCGCTCTCTACGGCGCCGCGCCCCACCCCGAGACCGACGAGCCCCGCACCGATCGCGATGCGTGGGAGTTGGCGCTGCTGGCCGGCGCACGTCGTCGCGGGATGCCCGTTCTCGGCATCTGCCGGGGTCTGCAGCTGGCGAACGTCGCCGCGGGTGGCACACTGCACCAACACCTGCCTGAGGCGCTGGGCACGGGCCGCTATCAGCTCGGCGGCGGCGTGTTCGCGACGAACACGGCGACGGTCGAAGACGGCACACGACTGGCGGACATCGTCGGCGCCGGCGACCTGTCGGTGCGCAGCTACCATCATCAGGGCATCGACCGGGTCGGCGACGGTCTCGTCGTCAGCGCCCGCAGCGACGACGGTCTCCCGCAGGCGATCGAGACGATCGAAGGGCCGTGGTTCGTCGCGGTGCAGTGGCACCCCGAAGAGGATGCCGCCGACCGGCGCCTATTCGCCGCGCTCGTCGCGGCGGCCCGACGCTTCCGCGCCGCCTGCTAGACGTTTCGACTCACGCTCCCGCGAACGCCGAAGGGGCGGATGCCGCAGCATCCGCCCCTTCGTACAGTGATCGAACCGGGTCAGCTTCCGGCGACGATGTCCGGGGTGGCCTCGATCGCGCCGGCTGCGCCGACACCGACCGCGACCTTCTCGCCGCGAGGACCGTGCTCGAACAGGAAGGTGCCGTTCTCGGCATCCACCTTGACGTGGTCACCGGGGTTGAGCTCGCCGTGCAGGATCCGCTCGGACAGCTGGTCCTCCACCTCGCGCTGCATCGCACGACGCAGGGGGCGGGCACCGAGGGTCGGGTCGAACCCGATCTCGATGAGCCGGTCCTTGGCGGCGTCCGTCAGCTCGACCGTCATGTCACGGTCGAGCAGACGCTCGCTCAACCGCTTGGTGAACAGACCGACGATCTGGCGGAGCTCGGCCTTGTTGAGCTGCGGGAAGACGATGACGTCGTCGACGCGGTTGAGGAACTCCGGCTTGAAGTGACGCTTCAGCTCCTCGTCGACCTTGCCCTTCATCCGCTCGTAGGTCGTCTGCGAGTTGCCCTCGACCTGGAACCCGACCGGGCCACCGGCGATGGCCGACGATCCGAGGTTGGTGGTCATGATGATGACCGTGTTCTTGAAGTCGACGACGCGGCCCTGACCGTCGGTCAGGCGACCCTCTTCGAGGATCTGCAGCAGCGAGTTGAAGATGTCCGGGTGAGCCTTCTCGATCTCGTCGAAGAGCACCACAGAGAACGGCTTGCGCCGCACCTTCTCGGTGAGCTGGCCGCCCTCTTCAAAGCCGACGAACCCCGGAGGGGCACCGAACAGCCGCGAGACGGTGTGCTTCTCGCCGAACTCGCTCATGTCGAGCGAGATCAGCGCACCCTCGTCGTCGAACAGGAACTCGGCGAGCGCCTTGGCCAGCTCGGTCTTTCCGACGCCCGTGGGACCGGCGAAGATGAACGAGCCGCTGGGGCGCTTCGGGTCCTTGAGGCCGGCGCGCTGACGGCGGATCGTGCGGCTGAGCGCGGCGATCGCCTCCTCCTGGCCGATGACACGCTGGTGCAGCGCCTTCTCCATGAAGACGAGACGGCTGGTCTCCTCCTCCGTGAGCTTGAAGACCGGGATGCCGGTGGCCTGCGCGAGCACCTCGGCGATCAGACCCTCGTCGACCACCGCGTGGCTGGCGACGTCACCGCTGCGCCACTGCTTCTCGAGGCGCAGGCGCTCGGCGAGCAGCGACTTCTCCTCGTCGCGGAGAGCGGCGGCCTTCTCGAAGTCCTGCTCCTCGCTGGCGGCCTCCTTGTCCTCACGGACCTTGGCGATCTTCTCGTCGAACTCGCGCAGCTCGGGCGGGCTCGACAGGATCGACAGACGCAGGCGCGCGCCGGCCTCGTCGATCAGGTCGATCGCCTTGTCGGGCAGGAAACGGTCGCTGATGTAGCGGTCGGCGAGGTTCGCCGCCGCGACGATGGCGCCGTCGGTGATCTGCACCTTGTGGTGCGCCTCGTAGCGGTCGCGCAGCCCCTTCAGGATGTTGATCGCGTGGGGCAGGCTCGGCTCGGCGACCTGAATCGGCTGGAAGCGGCGCTCGAGCGCGGCATCCTTCTCGAAGTGCTTGCGGTACTCGTCGAGGGTCGTGGCGCCGATCGTCTGCAGCTCGCCGCGGGCGAGGAGCGGCTTCAAGATGGATGCCGCGTCGATCGCGCCCTCGGCGGCGCCCGCACCCACGAGGGTGTGGATCTCGTCGATGAAGACGATGATGTCGCCGCGCGTGCGGATCTCCTTGGTGACCTTCTTCAGGCGCTCCTCGAAGTCACCGCGGTAGCGGGACCCGGCGATGAGCGAGCCGAGGTCGAGCGAGTAGACCTGCTTGTCCTTCAGCGTCTCGGGGACGTCGTTCTTCACGATCGCCTGGGCGAGACCCTCGACGACGGCGGTCTTGCCGACGCCGGGCTCGCCGATGAGCACCGGGTTGTTCTTCGAGCGACGCGACAGGATCTGCATGACGCGCTCGATCTCCTTCTCGCGCCCGATGACGGGGTCGAGCTTGTTGTCGCGCGCTGCCTGCGTGAGGTTGCGACCGAACTGGTCGAGCACGGCCGAACCGCCCTGGGCGGCCTGCTGGTTCTGCTCGCCCGCGCCAGCGGCGACACCCGCGGGCTCCTTGCCCTGGTAGCCGCTGAGCAGCTGGATGACCTGCTGGCGCACCTTGTTGAGGTCGGCGCCGAGCTTGACCAGCACCTGTGCGGCGACGCCCTCGCCCTCGCGGATGAGACCGAGCAGGATGTGCTCGGTGCCGATGTAGTTGTGGCCGAGCTGCAGCGCCTCGCGCAGGCTCAGCTCCAGCACCTTCTTCGCGCGCGGCGTGAAGGGGATGTGGCCGGTCGGCTGCTGCTGGCCCTGGCCGATGATGTCCTGGACCTGCTCGCGGACGGCGTCCAGCGAGATGCCCAGGCTCTCGAGCGCCTTGGCGGCGACGCCCTCGCCCTCGTGGATGAGACCGAGCAGGATGTGCTCGGTGCCGATGTAGTTGTGGTTGAGCATCTTCGCCTCTTCTTGGGCGAGGACGACCACACGACGGGCACGGTCCGTGAATCTCTCGAACATTCGTCGACACTCCTCAGGCGCACGGTTCTCTGGTGCGCTTACGTCGAGGGTAACGACCAGCGGATGCCGGTATGCCCGTGTTCGCCGTCGGCGCACCGGCTCACGAACTCCGCAGAATCGCGCGCACTCCGCACGCATCCGCCGAGACGGATGCGGAGGACGTCGCTTTCTGCGGACTTCGCGTGGCGGCGTCCGAGGCGCGCCCGGCGGGACTCAGCCCGCGATGGGGATCGTGACGGGAGTGGCGAACTGCGCGTCGCCGCCGGAGAGCGTCGCGGTCGCCCCGGATGCCGCGCCGCCGCCATCCACGACGGCGAGGGCGATGCGCGGAGCCATGTCCATCGTGCAGGCCCGATCGGCGGGCGGGTCGACGAACGTGACCGCGACATCGGTGCCGGTGCTGACGGCGCTCTGCACACGCAGCGCGCACGATGACGAGCCCCACGTGAGGATCGCGAGGACATTGCCGTCGATCCAGCCCGCGGACGGCGCGTACTCCGCCACCGCCGGTCCCGCGTAAGGCTCCAGCGTGACCTGACCGCGCGCGGTGCCCAGAGAGACCGTGAGGGAGAGCTTCGCGGCGGCATCCACACCGTTCGGCAGGCTCACGAGGCTGGCACGCGGAGCCAGGTCTGCGGTGCACACCGCCTCGCCCGTCGGGTCGACCAGCGTGACGGCGACGCTCCCGTCGGCTTGCACAGAGACCTCGGATGCCGAGGGGACGCAGCTCGAGGAGCCGTGCGTGACCACGGCCACCGCGCGGCCCCCGTCGAGCCAGCCCGCGCTGACGTCCAAGACCTGGATGCCGCCCGTCGCGGAGGGAGATCCCGCCGGGGAGGCGCTGCCCGCGGCGCACCCCACCAGAACGAGGGTTGTCGCTGTGACGAGGGCGGACAGGGAGAGCGTACGGCGGATCGTCATGCGCCCATCCTGACCGAGACCTCTGAAGCGGTCCCGTGAACGCGATCACGTCCCGGTAACGACCGGGGCGCCAGCGAGGTGCCGCTTACTGCAGTGCGGAGGTGAGTCGGGCGAGGTTGTCGAGCACCGTGGAGCGCAGCGGTTGCTGCTGCCACTCTTCGAGCGTCAGCTCGCGGCTCAGCGCCCGATACTCGTCTTCGACGGCGCGCAGCTGCGAGACGAAGTCCTCGCCCCGCACGAGGAGGGAGATCTCGAGGTTCAGACCGAAACTGCGCATGTCCATGTTGCTCGAGCCGACCACCGCGACCTCGTCGTCGATCGACATCGACTTGGAGTGCAGGATGAACGGCTTCTTGTACATCCAGATCTTCACCCCGCCGCGCAGCAGCGCCTCGTAGTAGCTGCGCTGCGCGTGGTACACCATCGCCTGATCGCCCTCTTCGGACACGAACAGTTCGACGTGCACGCCGCGCTGGCAGGCGGTCTGGATGGCGAGCAGCAGCCCCTCGTCGGGGACGAAGTACGGCGAGACGATGATGATCTTCTCGCGCGCGGAGAACAGCAGCGTCATGAACAGCTTCAGGTTGTTCTGGAACTCGAACCCGGGGCCGGAGGGGATCACCTGGCAGTCGAGGTCACCGCTGCCGGTGTGCACCTGGAACAGCTCGATGCCCTCGACGATCTCGTCGGTCTCGCTGTACCAGTCGCTGAGGAAGACGGCGTTGACCGACGCCACGACCGGCCCCTCCAGACGCGCCATCATGTCCACCCAATGAAGTCCCCGCTTGATGTTCTTGCGCAGGTTGTACGTGGAGTCGGTCACGTTCTGCGAACCCATGAACGCGGTGTGGCCGTCGACGACGAGCAGCTTGCGGTGGTTGCGCAGATCGGGACGCTGGTACTTCCCGCGCAGCGGCTGCACCGGCAGCATCAACTGCCACGTCGCTCCCATCGCATCGAGTCGCCGGCACGTCTGCGCGTAGAACGGCTTGCCACGGTTGGCCCAGTGATCCAGCAGCACCCGCACGACGACGCCGCGCTTCACGGCATCCTCGAGGGCATCGAAGAATCCGGCCGTGGTGTCGTCGCACTGCAGGATGTAGAACTCGGCGTGCACGTACGTGGTCGCCTGACGGATCGCCGCCGCCATCTCGTCGATGCTGTCTTGATAGCCGGAGATGATGGTCGCGGCGTTCTCGCCCGACAGCGGCATCGCCCCGAGGTTGCGGTTGAGGCGGACGAGCTGTGCGAACCACTGCGGTGGATCGGGGCGCAGGGCGCCCAGGTCGAGCCCGTGACTCGTCGTGCGGATGTAGTCGTTGATCTGCTGCTGCTTCTTGCGGCGCTTGCGAGGCAGCCGAGGATTGCCGATCAGCAGGAACAGCAGCACACCGATGATCGGGATGAAGTAGATCGCCAGCAGCCAGGCCATCGCGGCCGTCGGGCGGCGGTTGCGAGGCACGATGATGATCGCCAGGATGCGCACGGTGACGTCGGTGACGAAGACCAGGATCACCCAGGCGAGCGCCCATCCGGTCTGATCCACGTCGCTCTCCCCGCTGTCGGACTCCGCTCAGCGTATCGACAACGGGCGACTCAGGTCGCGCGAGGCGCGTCGGGGCGCGCCGTGTCGGCAGCGCCGACGGGCGGCAAGCCGCGCTTGGCGCGTTCTTCGTTCTCGATGCGCGCGTAGACCCGACGCTCCGAGCGATCCATCCGGATGATGGCGCGCAGCACGAACACGAACAGTCCCAGCACGACGACGGTCGGCAGGAGCGACCAGGCGACGGCGGTCCAGTACGAGTCCATGGCTCCATGCTACGCCGCTGCGTGCGGGCTCCTCCGCTGCGTACGGGCTCCTCCCCAGAAGCGAGTGGGTCGCGGGTTGTCCACGACGGCGCCGCCGACGCGCAGCTCCCGCGCCCGCACGCCCAGACTCTCGGCATGTCCACGATCGTCCGCGCCGCCGATGCGGCACAGTTCCTCTCCGTTCTTCCGCACCTGCTCGGCTGCACGCCGCGCGACAGCGTCGTGGTCGTGCCCTTGTCGCAGGGACGCACGCTCGGCGTGATGCGGGTCGACCTTCCGTCCGAGACCGCGGCGGCCGGCGCCGCCGCCAGCATCATCGGCATGGCCTGCCGGATCGTCGACGTCGAGGCGGTGGTACTGGTCGTCTACACGGATGCCGAGATCAGCGACGATCCGTCGCCACGTCTCCCCCACCCCGCGGTCATCGCCGCCCTCCGGACGCGCGCCGACGAGTGCGGCTACCGGTCGCGGAGTCTTCGTCGTCGCGGCGAACGGCTGGGGATCGGCGCTGTCGAATCGGCTGCCGCCCGGCGGCCACGACCGCGCACGCATCGCCCCGCGCGACGATCTGCCGCCCGAAGCCGTGGACGGCCCACCCGCGGTGGACCAGGCGGCCGGCGCACAGTTGCCGATACCCGGCGCTGCGCGTCGGCGGGCCGTCGGACAGGCGCTGCGGTCGCTGGACGCGGCACTCGAGACCATCTGCGGCATCCCGCGGGTGAGTGGGGCCACGCCCGATCGCATCGACCCGGCGGCGCTGGAGGCCGCGTGCGCGCTCGACGACCTCCCGGCGCTGTTCGAGCGCGCACTGTCGTGGAACCCGGATGATCTGGCTCCCATGGATGCCGCGTCGATCGGCTGGTGCCTCGCCCGCGCAGGACTGCGCGACGTCGCGCTCGTGCAGTGGGCCAGTGACGTCGACGGCGGAGATGCGGCCATGGAGGCCCAGCGGCGCTGGGAGGACGGCGAGCTGTATCCGAGCGATCTCGCCGAGGTGATGTGGGGCGACGGCCCGCGACCCGATGCCGGGCGTCTCGACGCGGCGCTGCGCCTGGCGCGCAACGTCGCCGCCCTCATGCCGAAGAAGCGCCGGGCGGGTGCTCTGGCGGTGTGCGGCTGGATTGCCTGGGCGCGTGGGCGCTCCACCCACGCCGACGCCTACGTCCGCCAGGCACTCCACGCCGACCCCCGGCACGGCCTGGCCGAGATCGTCGGGTCGTTCGTCGCCGCCGGACACCTGCCCGACTGGGCGTTCCGTGCGCGGTAGAGATCAGGCCGGCGCCTGGTCGAGCTCACCGAAACCGTCGTCGACGAGCCGACGCACCGTTTCGACGGCGGCAGCGGCATCCGGTCCGCTCGCGCTGATGCGCACGGTGGCGCCGCCCCCGGCTCCCAGCGCGAGCAGCCCGATCATGCTGAGGGCGGATGCCGGGCCGGCACCGGTCGTGAGGTTCGCGATCGAGACGTCCGCATCGAAGGCGCCGACGGCCTTGACGACGAGGGCCGCCGGCCGCGAGTGCAAGCCCATCGGATTGCGCAGCACCGCCTCGACGGACGCGTCGGATCCGACGGCGCCGGCGAGCGCGTCGGAGGCCGCGGGGGGCATCGGCGCGTCCGCGGACGCCGCAAGGGCGTGCGCCTGCTTCGCCGCGAGCGCTGTCGACACCTCGTTCGCAACGTCGTCGAGGGNCTCCGCCCGCCGCCGCTCGCACGAGCCCCGCGTTGATGCCCTCAACGAACGCCCGTCGCTGATACGCACCGCAACGGTACTCGTCCG
>NZ_BADB01000375.1:0-1902 GCF_000333415.1 Microbacterium sp. B24
CCGAGACGCCGGAGACGCTGAGCAGCAGAAGGCGCTGCCACTGCGCCAGGTCGGCCTCGTCGTGCTCGCCGGTGCGGAGCGTGCGAAGGGCGCGCAGCTGCAGCAGCGAGAGTGCATCGACGTACGGGCTTCGCATCTNGACGGCGCGCTGCAGCACCGGCTTGTTCGAGAGCAGTTCGTCGCCGCCCACGATGCGCACGACCCAGTCGCCGGTGAGCTGCAGCTCGTCCACGACGAGGTCGGCCAGGTCGCTGCGGTCACCGAGGTCGAGGTAGCGGCGCGCGATACGACCGTCGGCCTTCGCGAGGCTCATGCCGACGTTGTCGATGACGGTGCGAAACAGGGGCCACTCGGCGTAGGCGCGTCGCAGGAGCTCGACGTCCCCGACGGCCTCCAGCGCGGATCCGAGACCGAACCAGCCGGCCAGGTTGATGCGGGCCTGCGACCACGCGAAGACCCACGGGATGGCGCGAAGGTCTTCGAGCGACTCGACCGACAGACCGCGTCGTGCGGGACGCGAGCCCAGCGCCAGCAGGCCGATCTCCTCCATCGGCGTCACGGTCGCGAACCACGACGCGAACCCGTCTGCCTTGACCAGCGAGAAGAATCGCGCACGGGAGGCGGCATCCATCGTCGCGGCGACCTCGGCGTAGCGCTCCGCCGCCGCGCTGTTGCGCTTCTCGATCGACGGGGCGGAGGCCAGCAGGACGGCCGCGGCGACCTGGTCGATGTGACGCATCGCGATGTTGGGGTCGCCGTAGCGCGCGAAGATCACCTCGCCCTGCTCGGTGAGCTTGAACCGTCCGTCGACCGAGTGCGGAGGCTGCGCCAGGATCGCCGAGTTGGCCGGTCCGCCGCCGCGACCGAGCGCGCCGCCTCGTCCGTGGAAGAGGGTGAGGTGGATGCCGCATTCCTTGGCCCAGGCGGCGATCTTCGCCTGCGCCTCGTAGAGGGCGAGGTTGGCGGCGACGGGACCGACGTCCTTCGAGGAGTCGGAGTAGCCGAGCATGACCTCGAGCCGCCGATCGGTGGCTTCCAGCCGTGCCGCGAACTGCGGGTGGTCGACGATCTCGGCCATGATCGCGGGCGCGGCCTGCAAGTCGGCGAAGGTCTCGAACAGGGGGATCACGTCGAGGACGGGAACGGTGCCCCCGGGGCCGACCGCCAGCCGCGCCAGCTCGTGCACGGCGGCGAGGTCGGCGGCGGACTGGGTGAAGGAGACGATGTAGCGGCCGGCGGCGCGCGGCCCGTAGCGGTTCTGGATCTGCGCGATCGTGCGGAAGACTTCGAGCACCTCCTCCGCCTGCGTGCTCAGCGGCTCGCCGCTGGCGGCTTCGGCGAGCACCTTGGCGTGGACGGCGGAGTGCTGACGCACCTCGAGTTCGGCGAGGTGGAAGCCGAAGGTCTCCACCTGCCACAGCAGCTGCTGGAGGTGTCCATACGCCTGGCGCGGGGCCCCCGCGTCGACGAGTGACTGCTGCACGGTGCGCAGCTCGCCCAGCAGCGCGTCGGGGTCGCGATATGCGAGATCGGCGTCGCGCTTGCGCGTGGCGGTGATGCGACGGGCGATCAGCAGCATCGCGCGCTTGTGCGGCTCGACCTTGGCCCGCTTGGCGGCGTCTGCCGCACCGTCCTCGTCGGCGTCTGCGAGTCGCTGCAGCAGGCCGAGGAGGTCAGCGGTCGGCGGCGTCGTGTCCTCGGACAGCGTCAGCGTCTTGGCGATCCGGACGGCCGAGCGCTCAAGGCCGAGCAGGATGTGCTCGGCACCGATCGACGCGGCCTTCTTCGTGACGGCGGCTGTCACGAACGGGTTGCCGTCACGGTCGCCGCCCACCCACGTCCCGAGACGGACGAAGGGGCGCACGACGGGCGCGCGACCGCCGGCCGCGGGTCCCTGCAGCG
>NZ_BADB01000374.1:0-2646 GCF_000333415.1 Microbacterium sp. B24
GGCTGGGAGAGGGCGGCGATGCGCTCACGCGGCAGGATGCCGAAGGACCCGATGGTGACGGAGGCGAAGATCGCGAGCACGCTCAGAAAGCCCAGCACCGTCGCGCGTCCGATGTCGCGCCGGCGGCGCGCGTGCCGGGAGTACGCGCTGGCGCCCTCCACGCCGATGAAGGCGAACACCGTCACCAGGAGCGTTCCGCGCACCTGATCGAACAGCGGCAGATCGTTCGGTCCCCACAGGTTCGCGGCGAAGACCTCGGGATCGAAGGCCGTCACGCACAGCACGACGAACACGACGATGGGCAGCACCTTGGCGACGCTCACGATGCGGTTGACCGCAGCGGCCTCGCGGGTGCCGCGCCGCACGAGCAGGAAGAACACCCACAGCCCGACCGAAGAGACGGCGACGGCAACCACCGTGTCGCCGCCGGCCAGCGGCGGCGCGACCGCGCCGATGGTCGACATGATGAAGACCCAGTAGAAGACGTTGCCCGCGCACGCGCTCGCCCAGTACCCGAACGCCGAGAGGAAGCCCAGGTAGCGGCCGAAGCCTGCTCGTGCATACGAGTAGACACCGGCGTCCAGGTCGGGTCGACGTGCGGCCAGTCGCTGGAAGACCAGGGCGAGCGTGAACATCCCCGTTCCCGCGAGAGCCCAGGCGACGAAAGAGCCCACGACTCCCGTCTGTGCGGAGAACGTGCCCGGCAGCGAGAACACACCCGCACCCACCATCGATCCGACGACGAACGTCGACAGGGTCAGGGTGGAGACGGTCGCGGGGGAGCGGACGTCTCTGCTCATCGCCGTCAGATCACACCCTGCGCGAGCATGGCGTGCGCAACACGCTCGAAGCCGGCGATGTTCGCTCCGGCGACGTAGTCCTCGGCCCTGTCGTATCGTTCGGCGGCGGTGAAGGCCGCCCGGTGGATGTCGCGCACGATCGCGCGCAGCTTGCGCTCGCTGTCGTCGAAGCTCCAGCGCTGGCGCGACGCGTTCTGGCTCATCTCCAGCGCCGAGGTCGCGACGCCGCCGGCGTTCGCGGCCTTGCCCGGACCGAACAGGACCCCGGCCGCGCGGAATGCGCTCACCGCGCCGGGAGTGCACGGCATGTTGGCGCCCTCGGAGACGGCCGTCACACCGTTGCCGATGAGGGCCTGCGCGTCGTTCTCGTCGAGCTCGTTCTGTGTGGCGGCCGGCACCGCGATGTCGACCGCGACATTCCAGGGCCGGGCGTTCGCGACGAAGCGGGCGGAGGGCCGACGCTCGGCGTACACCGAGATGCGGGCCCGCTCGACGTCTTTGATCTCGCGCAGCAGGGCGACGTCGATACCGGCATCGTCCACGACGTAGCCCGACGAGTCGGATGCGGTCACCGGCAGTGCGCCGAGCTGGTGCGCCTTCTCGATGGCGTAGATCGCAACGTTGCCCGAGCCGGACACCCCCACGCGCAGACCGTCGAGCGTGCGGCCGTGCACCGCCAGCATCTCCTCGGCGAAGAAGACGGCACCGTAGCCGGTCGCCTCGGTACGCACCTCCGCTCCGCCCCACTGCACCCCCTTGCCGGTGAACATGCC
Source organism: Microbacterium sp. B24 (assembly GCF_000333415.1). NCBI lineage: Bacteria > Bacillati > Actinomycetota > Actinomycetes > Micrococcales > Microbacteriaceae > Microbacterium > Microbacterium sp. B24. Next base: position 1,574 of record NZ_BADB01000374.1, read on the forward strand.
GGACTCGTGACGGTTCGTGATCTTTCGGTACTGGCCGAAGAGATAACCGACCTCTCGCGCGCCGACCCCGATGTCGCCGGCCGGCACGTCGGTGTGCTCGCCGAGGTGGCGGTAGAGCTCGTTCATGAAGGCCTGGCAGAACCGCATGATCTCGCCATCCGAGCGCCCGCGCGGATCGAAATCGCTGCCGCCCTTGGCTCCACCGATGCCCTGCCCGGTGAGTGCGTTCTTGAAGATCTGCTCGAACCCGAGGAACTTGATGATCGACAGGTTGACGCTGGGATGGAAGCGCAGACCGCCCTTGTACGGTCCGAGCACCGAAGAGAACTGCACGCGATAGCCGCGATTGACGCGCACGCGACCGGCGTCGTCGACCCACGGCACGCGGAACATGATCTGGCGCTCGGGCTCGACCAACCGCTCGAGCACGCCGGCGGCCTCGAATGCCGGGTGGCGCTCGATGACGGGAGCGATCGAGTCCAGCACCTCGTGCACCGCCTGCTGGAACTCCGGCTCGTGCGGGTTGCGTTCGCGCACGCCACGGAACACGAAGTCGACGGGGGCGGGCAGGGGTGTCAGGTGGTCTGTCACGGTGGAGCTTTCCGGCCACGCCCCGGGTGGTGCGGCCTGTCCCACCCTAGCGGCGACCGAGGCGGGCCTCGACGCGTGTGACGTCGCTCGCCTACGCTGGGCGCGGGAGGATGATCATGCAGTTCGAACATCTCGGGGCGCGCCCCCGCATCCACCCCGATGCCGTCGTGGCACCCACGGCCGTGATCTCCGGTGACGTCGAGATCGGAGCCGGCTGCCAGATCCTGCACGGTGCCGTGCTGACGGCGGAGGGCGGCCCGATCACGCTCGGCTCACACGTGATCGTCATGGAGAACGCCCTGATCCGGGCGAGCGCCGCACACCCCGTGCACATCGGCTCGCACGTGCTCGTGGGCCCGACGGCCAGCATCTCCGGAGCGACGATCGCCGATGAGGTCTTTCTCGCCACGGGTATCCGGGTGTTTCACGGTGCGCGCATCGGCGAACGATCCGAGGTGCGCATCGGTGCGATCGTGCACCTG
>NZ_BADB01000373.1:0-2342 GCF_000333415.1 Microbacterium sp. B24
CGTTGAGAAGCTGAAGAGAACGTCGACATCCTCGCGATGAGCGCGACCCCCATCCCGCGCACACTCGAGATGGCCGTCACCGGCATCCGCGAGATGTCGACGCTGCAGACTCCGCCCGAGGACCGGCATCCGATCCTCTCCTACGTCGGGCCCCGCAGCGACAAGCAGATCGCCGCGGCGATCCGCCGGGAGCTGTTGCGCGAGGGGCAGATCTTCTACGTCCACAATCGCGTGCAGTCGATTCAACGCGTCGCCGCCCAGCTCGCCGAGCTGGTACCCGAGGCGCGGATCGCCGTCGCCCACGGTCAGATGGGCGAGCACGCACTCGAAGAGGTCGTGGACGGGTTCTGGGAACGGCGTTTCGACGTGCTCGTCTCGACGACCATCATCGAGACCGGGCTGGACATCTCCAACGCCAACACGATCATCATCGACCGCGCCGACAAGTACGGCCTCAGCCAGCTCCACCAGCTGCGCGGGCGCGTCGGTCGGGGCCGGGAGCGTGCGTACGCCTACTTCCTCTACGACGAGATGAAGCCGCTGTCGGAGACAGCCGCCGACCGGCTGGAGACGATCGCCGTCAACAACGACCTCGGCAGCGGCATGCAGGTCGCCCTGAAGGATCTCGAGCTGCGCGGTGCCGGAAACCTCCTGGGCGCCGAGCAGGCCGGGCACATCGCCGGCGTGGGCTTCGACCTCTACCTGCGGATGATCGGCGAAGCGGTCGCCACCTTCCGCGGCGACGAGGTGGACGGGCCGACCGAGCTGCGCCTGGAGCTTCCGGTCGATGCGCGTCTGCCCGAGCGCTACATCGACAGCGAGCGGCTGCGTCTGGAGGCCTACCAGAAGCTCTCTGCTGCGGCATCCCCCGACGCCCGCACCCGCGGTGGAGAGGGCGGCGCCTCGGCCGATCCGATCGACCTGGTCATCGAGGAGCTCACCGATCGGTACGGTGCGCCTCCGCGCGAGGTCGACGGTCTCGTCGCCATCGCACGCCTGCGCCGTCGCGCCGCTGCTGCCGGGCTCTCCGATGTGGTCGCGATGGGGCCCAACCTGCGCGTCGTGCCCGCCCCGGCATCCGATTCCCTGCGTGTGCGGCTGCAGCGTCTCTACCCGAAGTCGAAGGTGCTCGCCGGCGGCGAGGCGATGATCGTGCCGCTGCCCACCGCCGGCGGCGAGCCGGTCGCAGACGCCGATCTGATCGCGTGGGTCGCCCAGCTCATCGATCAGCTCTACCCGTTGCCGGTGACCGAGGCCGCCGAAGCCTGACCGGCGCGATCCCCGCGGATCAGAGGGAGATCGCCCCGTCGGACAGCAGCACGACCGCCGCGATCGCCGCGGCGACCGCGAGGGCGAACACCACCCACTCGGCCGGCGCGAACACACGGTGCTCCCGACGACGTCGCGCGACGACGAACAGCGCCGTGCCGGGTACCAGCACGAGCATCGCCAGCAGCAGATACTGCCCCCCGGCCGCCGCCAGCAGGAACAGCGTGTAACCGGTCGCGCAGATCGCGACGACGAGAGCGCCGAGACCGGCCGCGCGGCGGGCGCCCTCCGCGCGCACGTCGGCGATCGCGACCCGCAGGCCGTAGCCCGCGGTGAGCACGTAGGGGATGAGCGCGAAGGCGCTGGTGAGGCTGAGGGCGACGTCGAAGGCATCGGCCGACAGCAGGACGACCAGCAGCAGCACCTGCACGAGCAGCGTCGACATCGTCAACGCACCAACCGGCACGTCGTGGGCATTGGTGCGCGCGAAGATCGGAGGAAGGTCGCCGTCCCGTGCGGCGACCAGCAGCACCTCGGCCGCCATCAGGGTCCATGACAGATAGGCCCCGAGTACCGCGACGATGAGCGAGATTCCGACGAAGGCGGCGCCCCACGGGCCGACCACCTCCGCGAGCACACCGGCCATCGACGGCTGGGAGAGGGCGGCGATGCGCTCACGCGGCAGGATGCCGAAGGACACGATGGTGACGGAGGCGAAGATCGCGAGCACGCTCAGAAAGCCCAGCACCGTCGCGCGTCCGATGTCGCGCCGGCGGCGCGCGTGCCGGGAGTACGCGCTGGCGCCCTCCGCCGCCTCGGAGCACGCCCCCGAGGTGACGGTGAGCTACGTGCCGCCGTGGAACTCGGCCGCGGCACTCAACGACGGACGCACGGGCCCCACCGATGACCTCGCGGCGATGTGGGGCACCTGGGGCGCCGATCCCGCTCCGGATGCCGATCTCGCCACCTACACCTGGGACGTCCCGGTCGCGCTGTCCGGTTCGACGCTGTACCTGTGGCAGAACTACGGCGTCCAGGACGGCGGGGTCATGATCCCGGACTCGGGTCCCTCG
>NZ_BADB01000372.1:0-1267 GCF_000333415.1 Microbacterium sp. B24
CGATCCGGAGCGCGCCGTCGGCCGCGCCATGACGCTCGGGGAGACCAACCGAGAGTTCCTGGAGGCCGCGTGGAGCGCCGCCGTCGCCGGCGCCGACACCCCCGTCGACCTGGGCTCCGGCGACTTCCTGACCCTGCCGGAGTTGCAGGCCGCGACATCGGCCCGCTCCGGCGTGTGGTGGACGCTCAGCGGCTTTGATTCGGGTGAGGCGGATGCCGCGGCCGACCTCGCCGGTCTCGCCTCGGCACCCCGCAGCGATGTCGTCCGTGTTCCCGGCTCGGCGGTGCCGTCCTTCCAGGGCAACGTCGACGGTGCGACGGCACACGTCGCGCAGCTGCTCGCCGAGCGGTGGCGTGTCGTCATCGCGGCCTCGGGGGTGGGACTCGTCGATCGCGCTCGAGACGTGCTCGCCGAACGCGGCATCGCCGCCCGCAGCGTCGACGGCCTCCAGGACGCCCCGGAACCGGGCGTCGCCGTCGCGGTCGTCGGAGCCTTGGAGAGCGGCTTCGAGCAGCCCGAGGCCCGGCTGGCCGTGCTCACCGAGGCTGAGTTCTACGGTCGGACGATCGGCGCCGACAGCCGCGTCGTCAAGAAGCTCGCCTCACGGCGTCGCAACGTCGTGGACCCGTTGCAGCTGAAGGCGGGCGACATCGTCGTGCACTCCACGCACGGCATCGGCCGCTTCGTCGAGCTCGTCCAGCGCGAGGTGTCCAGCGGCGGTCGCCATGCCGTCAAGACCACGCGCGAGTATCTCGTGCTCGAGTACGCGCCCACCAAACGCGGCCATCCGGGCGACAAGCTGTTCGTGCCCACCGACCAGCTCGACCTGTTGAGCAAGTACGTCGGGGGTGAGGCGCCGACGCTCTCCAAGATGGGCGGCAGCGACTGGGCGGCGGCCAAGGGCAAGGCACGCAAGGCCGTGCGCGACATCGCCGTCGAGCTGGTCAAGCTCTACTCGGCGCGGATGGCCGCGAAGGGCTACGCCTTCGGTCCCGACACCCCGTGGCAGCGCGAGCTGGAGGAGGCGTTCCCCTTCGCCGAGACTCCCGACCAGCTGCAGACCATCGAGGAGATCAAGGCCGACATGGAGCGGCCGATCCCGATGGACCGTCTTCTCTCGGGCGATGTCGGCTTCGGTAAGACCGAGGTCGCCGTGCGGGCCGCGTTTCAGGCGATCCAGGACGGCAAGCAGGTCGCGATGCTGGTCCCCACGACACTGCTGGTCAAACAGCACCTCGACACGTTCACCGAGCGGGTCGCGGGCTTT
>NZ_BADB01000371.1:0-1399 GCF_000333415.1 Microbacterium sp. B24
CTTGGCGATCGTCTCACCGCTGAGCTTCAGCGAGGTGACACCCGGGATGTTGAAGATGATCGCGACACCGTCGAGGTAGATCGGGATGTTGATGCCGCCCTCGGTGCACAGCGCCTTCGACTGCGCCGTCTGGTCGGCGTTGAGGGGCGAGTCCGAACCGGCGAAGTCGTAGGCGCCGCTCAGGAAGTTGGTCACGCCGCCGCCGGAGCCCTGCGACTTGTCGTAGTTGATCTTCACGTTCTTGGCGGTCGCGTTGTACGCGGTCGTCCATGCCTGCTGGGCGTTGGACTGCGCGCTGGATCCGCCGGCGGTGATGGTGCCGCTGAGGCTGGGGTCGATCTGGAAGGCGACATCCGAGCTGGTGGCGGTCGGGCTCGCGCTCTCGGCCGGCGTGTTGCTGCCGGACGACGCGCAGCCCGTGAGGGCGAGGGCGGCGACGGCCGCGATGGCGCCCAGCTGGGAGATACGGGTGAGCTTCACTGTGAATCCTTCACGTTGTGTGGGAAATGCGGGCCCGGTGCAGGGCACGCCCCGACGCTAGACAGCCACTCTTACCGGCCGGCGGTGCAGAGGTGAACGAGAGGTTAACGATCTCGAGCGATCGCGTGCGGCGCGGCGGCAACGGTTCGCCGTTGGTTCACATGACACCCCTACGATGTCGGCCATGGGTACGACGAGCAAGAGCGAACGCGCCGCGCGCAGCGCCATCACCGACGCTTCCGCGGCGGCCAAGACGGCGGCCAAGACGGCGAAGAACCTTCCGAAGAAGCTGGCCGCCGGCCTCGAGGAGTACATCGACGAGGCGCGTGACGCCGCCGACGTATCGAAGAAGAAGCTGCGCCGCAAACCCCGGAAGGTCACCCGTCAGGCGGAGCGGGCGCTCCAGCGGCTCGAACGAGCGGTCGCCAAGGCCGTCGCCGCCGCGGATCGCAAGGCGCGGCTGCGTGCCGAGGCGCGCCGTGCGGCCCAGGAGGCGGAGAGTTCCGCTGCGCGCGCAGCGGCGGAGGCAGCCGAGGCGAAGGCGCTCAAGAAGGCCGCACGCCGCGCGGAGGCCGCTGCCGCGCGCGCCGAGCTCGACGCGCATGCGGCCGATGAGGCGCTCGCCGCCGAGCTCGCCGCCCCCGCGGACACGGGCGCGCCGCAGCCCACGGATGACGACGCGGACCTGAGCGCCCTCACCGTCGTGCAGCTGCGCGAACGTGCGCGCTCCGCCGGCCGAACGGGCTACTCACGCCTAACGAAGGCGCAGCTGATCGAACTGCTCTCCTGACGTGGACGATTCACCCCGGGCGCTCCTCGGTCGCGCGGAGGCTGCGGCCCCGGCCCGCACGCTGCTGGACGTGTTGCGTGCCACGGCGCGCGCGTTTCCCGAAGCCTCCGCGATCGACGACGGTTCGGG
>NZ_BADB01000370.1:0-1765 GCF_000333415.1 Microbacterium sp. B24
ACCGCATGCACGAGGTCATCCCGGGCGCCCACGTCGAGGGCAAGGTCCTCGTCGACGGCGACGACCTCTACGGCGCCGGTGTCGATCCGGTGCTCGTGCGTCGCCACGTGGGCATGGTGTTCCAGCGCCCCAACCCGTTCCCGACGATGTCGATCAAGGAGAACGTGCTGGCGGGCGTCAAGCTCAACAACAAGCGCATCTCCAAGAGCGACGCCGACGCCCTCGTCGAGCGCTCGCTGCAGGGCGCGAACCTGTGGAACGAGGTCAAGGACCGTCTCGACAAGCCCGGTGCGGGCCTGTCGGGCGGTCAGCAGCAGCGTCTGTGCATCGCGCGCGCGATCGCGGTCTCCCCCGACGTGCTGCTGATGGACGAGCCGTGCTCGGCCCTGGACCCGATCTCGACCTTCGCGATCGAGGAGCTCATCCAGGAGCTGAAGACCGACTACACGATCGTCATCGTCACCCACAACATGCAGCAGGCCTCGCGTGTGTCCGACAAGACGGCGTTCTTCAACATCGCCGGTACCGGCAAGCCCGGCAAGCTCATCGAGTACGACAACACCGACACCATTTTCACGGCCCCGTCCGTTCAGGCGACCGAGGACTACGTCTCCGGCCGCTTCGGCTGATCCCCCCTTCCCCGCGGAGACGCCTTGCAGTTCGGCATCGGTCCTGCCGGGGGGATGCGGCGCACGCGGCCCGTGGGCCGCGGTCAGTCGCGCGGGCTGAGCAGGTAGTCGTTCATGGATGCCGTGAGAGCGGCATCCATCTCGAGCTCGCGCTCGTCGATCGCCGTGATCGGAGCGGCGAGGCGCACGCTGGAGACCAGCCATGCCGCATCGGCCGTGTGCAGTTCGGAGACGGGAATCGTCTCGTAGGCGGTCTCGAACCCTCGCGCCTCGAGGTGTTCGAACAGGCTCAGCTGCGTGGTCCCGTGCAGGATGCCGGCGTTCGGCGCCGGCGTGACGAAGGTGGTGCCGCGGCGCAGGATCAGCGACGCGGTCGGCGCTTCGAGCACGAAGGCGTCGCTCGTCGTGAAGATCGCGTCGTCCGCGCCGCGGCGGTGCGCCTCGCGCAGAGCCGCCATGTTCACGGCGTACGACAGCGTCTTCGCCCCCAGCAGCAGCCACGGCGCTCGGGCGGGCGTGTCGAGCGCATACCCGCGATCGAGGGTCACCACGCGGATGCCGCGCGAGCGTGCGGCCGAGAAATCAGCGGCCGGCGCCGCAGTCACCCACGCGGTGGGCGTCGGACCGTGCTCGATGCCCCGACTCAGGATGAGCTTGATGACCGCCTCGCCTGCGCCGCACGCGGCGGCGGCCAGGGCGACCGCCTGACGCCACTGCTCAAGGTGGGGATGCGGCAGGTCGCACAGCCCCGCCGAATGCGCGAGACGCGACAGGTGGGCTTCGACCTCCTGGGCGTGACCGTCGACGACGCCGATCGATTCGAAGATGCCGTCGCCGCGCTGAGTGCTGAGCTCGCCGACCGTCAGTGCTGGAGCCGCCGGGTCGACTTCGGTGAACGTCGCCGCGAAATCGTTGCGGGAATCACCGCTGTCGGCGGGGTCGATCATCAACGCGAAGTGCCAGGCCATGCCCCGAGCCTAGACCGCGGGGATAGCCCGAAGGGACGGTCCGTTACACTGGAACAGCCGGGCCGCAGTAACCCCGGGCTCCATCTTTTCGCGCTCCGAGCGGCTTCGCGCCGAGAGGGTTCTGCGGCCCGGCACTTCTCTGCCCGGCCGCACTCGCGCTGCGTTTCG
>NZ_BADB01000369.1:0-226 GCF_000333415.1 Microbacterium sp. B24
AGCTCGGTCCCGGGGATCCTCTAGAGTCGTGGGCAACAGGTCGGCTGCGTAGGTGACGACAGGGACCGGGTCGGCGGGCGGGATGCCGTCGACCCAACTCGCGACGGTCTCGCGCACCGCGCGGGAGTGCGCCTCTCCGCGCCGGAAGGTCTGATTGCGGTGGGCGCGCGAGGGGTAGCGCGTTGGAGACATATGGTGCCTTTCGGGCGAGGGGAGGGGCACGCGG
>NZ_BADB01000368.1:0-1579 GCF_000333415.1 Microbacterium sp. B24
AGCTCGGTCCCGGGGATCCTCTAGAGTCACTGGCATTCGCGCAGGCCGGGTCGGTGCTGGTGCGTCGCAATCAGGACATCACCGGTGGTGAGGAGGGACTGCGGCTGCCCGTCGACCAGGTGCCCTCGTGGCTGGTGGGTGTGTCGAACACCCGCAATCTGTACTGGCTGACTCTCGTCGTGCTGGTGGTGGTGTACCTGGTGGTGCTCTGGGTGGACCGCTCGCGGCTCGGACATCTCGCACAAGCGGCACGCGAGAACGAACTGCGCGTCCAGGTGCTGGGGTTGCGGCCGTACACCGCGAAGCTTCTCGTCTTCGTCCTCGCCGCTCTGTGCGCCTCGCTCGCCGGCATCGCCTACATGCTGCTGCAATCGGGAACCCAGCCCAGCACCGTCGGCGCCGATCTCACGATCACCGTGCTCGTGATGGTGGTTCTCGGTGGCGTCGGGTTCCGGTGGGGTGCCATCGTGGGGGGTGTGCTCTACACGATCCTCGATCAGCGGTTGACGGTTCTCGCACGCTCGCCGTGGATCCAGGATCTCCCCGACGCGCTGCGCATCCCGCTGTCGGAGCCGCTGTTCCTGCTCGGGGTGCTGTTCATCCTGGTGGTCATGTTCCTGCCGGGCGGCATCGCGGGCACGATCGACACCGCGGTCCGCCGACGTCGTGGTGAGCGCACCCGTTCGCAGTTGCGTCAGATCGACGATGCGGACGAGACCACGGGCGGCGCGCGGGGCGTGGATGCCGAGGTGAGGGCATGAGGTCACGGGTGGAGGGGCTCGCGTGAGGGGCGAGTCGGACGGAGCGCACACGATCGGTCGCTGGCTGCGTGACCGGGCCGTCTCTGCCGCCGGCCGCACGGCGATCGACGACCGCGGTGTCCGGATCGGCTACGGCGACCTGGAGGCCCGCGCACACGAGCTCGCGCTGTCGCTGCGGCGTGCGGGATACGGACCCGGAGATCGTCTGGCGACCATCACCGGCAACTCGATCGATCACGTCGTGGTGTTCTTCGCATGCGCGAAGGCGGGAGTGGCGATGGTTCCCCTGTCGTGGCGCCTGTCATCGCGCGAACTCGCCGAGATGCTGCGCCATGCGGAACCGGCACTCGTGGCCATCGAGGACGAGTATCTCGCCATCGCCACCGATGCCTTCGCACGTCTGTCCTCATCGCCACCGATCACCCTGCTGGGCACCACCGGCATCGAATCGGCGGTGCCGGCCCGAGCGGGCGCCGGACGATCATCGGCGTCAGCCACGGCCGGCCGCGCCGTGCGCGACGACGACCCTCTGCTCGTCATCTACACCTCCGGCAGCGAGGCGGCGCCCAAAGGCGTCGTGCTCACGCATGCGAACTGCTTCTGGAACAACCTCGCTCTCGCCGGAGTGGCCCAGCTCACCGCCGATGACGTCGTGCTCGCCGTGCTGCCGCAGTTCCATGTCGCCGCGTGGAACTGTCAGCCGCTCCTCGCCTGGTGGGTCGGCGCCACCGTCGTGCTGGAGCGTTCCTTCCAGCCTCGACGGGCGCTGCAGCTGATCCGAGAACGCGGCGACTCTAGAGGATCCCCGGGACCGAGCT